>JANOGZ010000411.1:0-1155 GCA_031406255.1 Pyrinomonadaceae bacterium
GAACCGCCGCGTCCTCCTCATCGATCTCGATCAACAGGGCAACGCCTCGGAAATGCTGGGCATGAAGATTGGCAAGAATCAGCCGACTCTTTATAACCTCCTGGTCGATGATCTGGCCTACGACCAGGTGATTGTCGAGGCCCGGCCAAATTTCTGCATCATCCCTTCTGACAAGCGCACGGCGATGGCCGAGAATATCATCTCCGCGCAGCCCGGGCGCGAGCTGGCGCTGACGGTTCGCCTCTCGGAAGTGGCCGGGTTCGATTACGTCGTCTTGGATTGTCCGCCGGCCTTAAACGTCATGCACAATAACGCCCTGCTCTACTCTAACGAGCTGATCATTCCTATTGATATGGACAGGCTGGCGCTGCAGGGGGCCAAGGGCATCCTCGATTCGGCGGCCGAACTCGAGAAAGTTTTCAAATATTCGGCCGATATTTGCGGAGTTTTACCGACATTTATTGATCGCCGCACCAACATCACCCATCAGGTGATGAAGGTCATCGAAACACGGTATTCGTCAAAAGTTCTTCCCCCCATACGCTCGGACGCCAAGCTTCGACAGGCCTCCGCGCACGGAAAAACCATCTTCGAATACGACACTCACAGCAAGGGAGCGGACGATTACCGGGCTGTGACCGAGGCGATCATCGCGCAGGAGACTAGCGCGCCGGTGGCAGAACCCGTTATGTATGCCGAAGAAGCGAGCCAGGTCTGATCGAGACATCGATCTCCCGGATTGGGCGGATGACGTCACCCCGGCCGACGAGGTGATGAAGAAGTTCTACGCTCCCACCGGGAGTTTCAAGCCCGGTCCGATAGCCGTCCCCGATCAGGCAGCGAACCCTCCTGCCGCCGCACCACCATCGCTTGATCCTCAGAGCGACCAGGAGGCCGGCCGCCCTGGCCGCAGTGAGGAAAGCACAAGCAAAGCTCAAAATGTAGCGGCTACGGGGAAAGCGGCCTCGAGCGCGGCCGATCAAGTAAAGGATTATTCGACCGAATCATTCTCTCAGCCGCCCGTCTCGGAGCCCGTAAAGGAGGCTTCTCTTCCCTCACCAACCTCAGAGATTGAGCAGGAGGCTCCTGCCACCAAGGCGACCATTCGCGAACCAATCTCACGTGGTCGCCGTAGGTTGGACGTCCCGCGAGAGG
>JANOGZ010000430.1:0-1586 GCA_031406255.1 Pyrinomonadaceae bacterium
ATCGGCACGACCAGTTCGGCGCTTTCAATCGCCGACAGGTTAATGAAATAAACGCCGTCCGCGAATTCCGTGAACGCGTTGTGAGCGACAGCCTGCGCCAGTCTGGTTTTGCCCGTGCCGCCGACACCCGTGATCGTCAACAGACGAATGTCCCTCCGGCTGAGCAGTTCCGCGATTTCTTCCAACTCCGCTCCGCGCCCGATGAGCGGCGAAAGCTCGGCTGGTAGATTGTTCGGTGGCAAATTTTCCGACGAAGAAGTAGAAGCGGCGGAAATTAATTCATTTGAATCGGAACCGGCAGCGGCGAGAGTTGCAGTGTCCTGCTGCTCGCGCGGAACGCGCGCCTTCAAGTCTTCGGGCGAAAGCGTGCGCTCGATCTCTTCGTAATCGAGTCTTTGTTTAAGTCGGCGCAAGTCAGCCAGCGCGTCCTTGACGCTCTGATAACGCTCGTCTAATTTTTTCCGCAGCAGCTTGCCGATGATGAAATAAATCTCGCCGGGCAAATCGGGCGCGAAAAGCTGCAAAGCGGGCGGCTCTTTCTGAATGATGGAAAGCATCACGTCGGTGGCGGTTTCGCCCGTAAAAGGCATCCGGCCAGCCAAGAGTTCGTAAAGCACAACGCCGAAACTCCAGATGTCGGTGCGGCTGTCAACCTGAAGTCCGCGAGCCTGTTCGGGCGACATATAAGCGACCGTCCCGCGAATGATGCCCGGATTGCTGTGAACGAGAGTGCTTTGTTCTTTGCCAATTGTTTTGGGTTTTGACAGTTTCGCCAACCCGAAATCGAGTACTTTCACGTAACCGTCGCGCCGCCGCATGACGTTTTCAGGCTTGATGTCGCGGTGAACGATCCCCGCCTGATGAGCCGCCGCTAAAGCCGAAGTTATCTGTAGAGAAATTTCAAGTATTTCAGGTAAATCAATCTGACACGAATTTATCAACTCGCGCAAAGTTACGCCTTCGACGTATTCGGTGGCGATGAAGTTTGCGCCACGATCTTCGCCGATGTCGTGAATTGTAATGATATTCGGATGATTGAGCGCCGAAACGGTGGTTGCTTCTTGAATAAAACGGCGGATTCGTTGCTTGTCAGCAGCAACATCGGCAGGCAAAATTTTCAGTGCGACTTGGCGTTTGAGGCGCGTGTCTTCTGCCAAAAAGACTTCACCCATTCCGCCCGCGCCGATTTTTTCGAGGATGCGGTAGTGCGAGAGATTTGTGTTGGTCAATAGCCCTTTCATTCATCCATCAATTCACTCAGGGAAACCAACTTCTCTCAACAACTCTTGAAAGCGCGGGTCGAATCAAAGTATCCGAGTATTTGGCAGGGAAAGAGCCATTTACCTGAAGCGGAGTATCATCAACACGGCAGAAATTAAGCGTTTCGTCCATTTAAGTCTGATGGCATTAGGGGCAGCGTTTCATAGGCACATTAGAGTATCATAGTGAATCTCAAAGCACATACGACCTCTCATGCAATTTCGCATAACCAGCGCAAGCACCTAACGCCTGGCATCACCCGCGCCCACAATATACGTGCATGAGAGATTGCGTGGCGGGGCGTCGGGTGCATGCCGTTGTTAGAC
>JANOGZ010000458.1:0-3083 GCA_031406255.1 Pyrinomonadaceae bacterium
GATCAGATTGTCGTAGTGCTTGACGCCAATGGCATCGGTCCAGAAGCTTCTGGTCGGGCCACGCGAGCTGTAGCTGGTGACGCCGTCATCCGAGCGCGCATCGGTGCCGAAGGTGTTCGCGGCGCCGACGGTCAGGGCCGAGGGTTCGTTGCCCGGCGAGTGGACCTGTCCGTAGAGTTTCTGTCCGGCGCCGTTTTTGCCGTTGTTGCCGGCGGCGGCGACGACCACTATTCCGGCGTCGACGAGCTTGCGGACGGCCTTGCAAATGGGATCGTTTTTGTAGGAATCGATGGCCGCCGCGCCGAGGCTCATGTTGACGACACGGATGTTGTAGGTCGCGCGATTGCTGAGCACCCAGTCGAGCGCGCTCAGCAGGCCCGAGACAGTGCCCGTGCCGTCTTTATTGAGCACGCGCAGGTTGATGATATCCGCGTTCGGCGCGACGCCGATGTACTTGGCATTGGCGATGCGGCCATTGCCGGCGGCGGTCGACGCGACGTGGGTGCCGTGCCCGTAGGGATCGTCGGTGCGGCCCTCGCCCGTGAAGTCCTTGCTGTAGACCACGCGCAGGCCGTTGGTCTTATTGAGAAACGACTTGTGACCGAGATCAGCCCCGGAATCCATCACCGCGATACCGATGCCCGTCCCGTCGAGCGTGATGGACGAGGTGCTCGCGATCAACTGGCGGGCGGCATCCGCGCCGGTCGTGGTCGAGATGTGCCCGAGCGTGAGGGTCTCTCCATCTAAAGAGATATGCTCCACCTCACTAAAAGCGGCCAGTTCATCAACGACGCTGGCCGGCAACTCGATCAAACGCGAATTGAGTTTATTAAAATCCTTCTTCGGCTTGATGCCGTTACGTTTGAGAAGGGAAGAGAGCTCCTTGCTCGGTTTGCCGCTCAGTTGAAGGATAACCTGGACGAGTTCTTCAGCGGCGCGTGCGCCGTGAGCAAGCTCGCGCAGATCGGGCGAGAATTTGTCTATCTTGCGGGCGCGTTCCCGAACGCGGCTGCCAGCGCTTCGCGCCGCTGCTGCGCCCAGATCTGATTGGGCGGTGGTCAGATCGCCGATCAGAATACCTATAATGAAGGGCAATAGCAGAAGGAGGGAAACGAAACGTTTGATGCGGCCGGGACGGTTTTGGGATTTCACTCAAATCTCCTCGAATAATGACTGTTACTGACGATTGAAGTGTGCGGTAACGTGTTGGTCGAAACAATGTTGTCGTGCAGGCGCTGGAAGGTGTGCAACCCATGTGCCGCATCGATCACCTTACGGGGCGAGCTTTCAATTTGAAGTGTGAGTGAGCGCAAACCCCTTCGCGGGCGCGCGATCGCCGGCTGTTCGTGACTGTATTCGAGGAAATTAGAGGGTCATGATTTTGTCGGAAGACGTTTCGTGACGGATAATAAAGGCGAGGGGCCGGGTGCCGCGCGAGTAATACGGGGTCGCCGCGTGACACGAATTTTTGGTGGTTATGAGGCGTGTGAAGAAAACAACACGGTTGGCTGGACTGACGAAGCAGGTGCAAAGCGAAGAAAATGACCGCGCCGCTTCATGCCACAGGGATTGCTGGCCGGATGTGCCTGACGGTGGAGAGAGTGGCCGGGGAAGCTCTTCACTGAAGAAAACGGTCTCCGCGGGCTGTCAAATTTCCGACAGGGCGACGGCGGCGGATGTCGAATTTCTGACAGAGCGGCCGCTCCGGGGAAGCGGCTTCTCATCGTCATCAGTCAAAATGAGATACCAGGAATGATCGCTCCCATGAGCAAGAATGAAGCGGCGCGCCTCGAAGCCCTGCGGCGGTGCGATATACTCGATACCGCACCCGAACAGTCGTTCGATGATCTGGCAGGCCTCGCCGCGCAAATCTGCGACGCGCCGCTGGCGCTCATCAGCTTTATTGATGCGGAACGGCAGTGGGTCAAGGCGAGCAGCGGTTTCTCGCAAGCGCCGACGGCCATCGCGCGGGCCGAGAGCCTTTGCGCGGAGGCGATCCTCCAGCCCGACCTTTTGGTCGTCCGCGATGCGCGGGCGGTCGAACGGTTTGCGACGAACCCGCTGGTCGCCGCCGCGCCGCATGTCAGATTTTACGCCGGCGCTCCGCTCCTGCTCGTACCCGAAGGCTACTGCCCCGGGGCGTTGTGCGTGATGGATACCGTCCCGCGTGAATTGAGCGCGCAGCAGGCTGAGGCGCTCCGCGCCCTGGCGCGGCAGGTGGTCGCGCAGCTTGAGTTGCGGGGGCGGCAGCGCTCCGTCGCCGCACTGGCGGGTCATGCCATCGAACGCCGACGATCCGCGGATGCTCTTCTGCGCAAGCCGGAGGAATCCAGCGACTTCTTCGATCTCGCCAACGAAGCGATCCTCATCTTTGATCCGGACGAAGAGATCGTGCTCGACGCTAATGACAGGGCGTGCGAGATGTACGGCATCCCGCGAGCATCATTCATCGGAAAAAACCTCAAGGGCATGTCGCTCGATGTCGAGCGCGGCGAGCGGCATCTGCGCGAGTTAATGGCCGAAGGAAAATCACAGGAATTCGAAACGGTGCAATTCCGCGCCGACGGAACGCTGATCTGTCTGCTGATCAACTCGTCGATGATCGAATATCGTGGCCGCCCCGCGGTGCTCAGCATCAATCGTGATATCACCAACCGCAAGGAGGCGGAGAAAGCGCTCCGCGATTCGGAAGAGCGCTACCGCCTCCTGTTTGAAAACAACCCGCATCCGATGTGGGTCTATGATCTCGAGACGCTCGCTTTCCTCGCCGTCAATGGAGCCGCGACCAGGCGCTATGGCTTCACGCCGGAAGAATTTCTGGAGATGTCGATCCTCGATATTCGCCCGCCGGAAGACATTCTGGCGGCCCCCGGCGAACGATTAAAGTCTTCGGGAAAGCTCGATGTGACGGGTAGCTGGAGGCACCGGAAGAAAGACGGGACGATCATTGAGGTGGAGACCACGACCCACCCGATCATCTTCGCCGAACGCAACGCCATGCTCGTGCTGGCCAGCGACATCACGGAGCGTTCGGCGCAATTCATGCGGTTCAACGGTGTTCCTTCGGCAAGCGTGCGCAACAC
>JANOGZ010000461.1:0-3762 GCA_031406255.1 Pyrinomonadaceae bacterium
AGGGCTTCGGTATTCAGCGTTACAGTCTCCGGCATCAGGGAAAGCCACAGAAGTTATTAACGACGAGACTATAACAAGCACACGCGCCCGCTCGCAACCGGCTGCCCCGCTTAGTCAAAAGGCTCTCATTTCCGCTCGAAATTGTTCGATGCCGGGCCGGCAGCGGCGCACGATACGGGCCGTATCGACACCTTTTCGTGTAGGCCACTGGTGATTCATTCAGCCTGGGTCACTATTGTCCCAACACTTTAGCTCGACTTTTACGCGTGGCACGGTGGTTGTGGATTGAAACAACCGGTTAGCAGCCGCTTGCCCCTTAAACAAACGCGATATGCGCGTATTTTCCGAGTTAAATGGAGGGATATGACGATGAGTTTCAAAGATAAAAGATCAATCTTACGAATAGCTGTCCTGATGCTTGTGGCGGCTCTCGCGCTGCCGACGCTGGCGCTTGCCGCGACGCAGGGGCGCGGGAAAGGGAAGGGTCAGAGTAAGAAGGCTGAAAAGTTCAAGAACGGCCATGACGCGCGCGATGGACGCTATGACGGACGCGGTCCGAATAGGGATCGAGATGATGATAGCGATGAGGATTCCGATCGGGGTCGACGCGACCGCGATCGCGATAACGACGGTATTGACGACCGCCGGGAGAGAAGAGCGGTTGATCGCATCGCCGAGCGCAATGGCTACCAGGAAGGCTTCCGCGCCGGCAGCGAGGATCGTGCGCGCGGCGAAGGATTCAACTTCCGCGATGAGTCTGCTTTTAACGATGCGACGAGCGGTTATCGCAGCGAGTTCGGTAATCAAGAATTCTATCGTCGCAATTTCCGCGAAGGCTTTCGCCGCGGGTATGAGGACGGTTACCGTAACCGCGCGCGCAACGGCGATCGTGATCGCGACGGCGTCAATGATCGTCGCGAGGTAAGGGAACAGGCCATCAGCAATGGCTACCGTGAGGGCTTCAACATCGGGCGCAGCGATCGCGCCAGCAACAGGAGTTATGATTTCGACGATCATAGCGCCTATCGCGATGCGACCATCGGTTATAACGATAGCTTCGGTAACCGCGAATCGTATCGTCGGGATTTTCAGGAGGGCTTCCGCCGCGGCTACGATGATGGTTATCGTAATCGCAACGCGCGCTCGGGCATCGGCGGCATCATCGGCGACATTCTCGGCGGCCGTCCGTAAGTCCGGCGGTGCGGGCCAGTGGGCCGGCTTGACACCCCGGCCCACAAATCCGTATGATTTTTTCACTGTTCATGCGGATGTGGCGGAACTGGCAGACGCGCAGGTCTCAGAAGCCTGTGATGGTGACATCGTGGAGGTTCAAGTCCTCTCATCCGCACCAAATATCGAAGGGCGAGTCCTAAGAAGGGCTCGCCCTCGCCGCTTTTGGACATAAGCGTGAATTTTTTTACGGCTAGTTTATTGTGTCAGACGTGGCGTCGGTCGCTTGCGCGCCGCGCGCGTCAAAAACGGTCAACGGCTGCTCGTCAAATAGCGTTGAATCGACGAGCGTCTGAACCCAGTATTCGCCCGGCTCCGGGAAAACGACGTTAACGAAGAAGCTGATGTTGTCAGCATGCCCGCCGGGCGCAATCTCAAAGCGCGTCGGCTGCGACACCACTACCGGCTGCTCTTTATTGGGCGATAGTATCCGCACCTCGGAGAGATGCGCGCCGCTGCCGCGCCAGTGGTTGACGACAGCAAACTTGATCAGCGAGACGGGCAACTGCTGAACCATTATATTCTGGAAAATACCCATCAGAGATAGCTTGTTGCCGACCTCCAGCCGGACATCGTCGCAGAAGACCGTATAAACGAGTCGAAGATTCTCTTCGCGTTCCGCTGTTTTCATGATTCTCCATCCCCGGATCAAAGCTCAATCAAAACTCTTTGAGCCTGCCGCCCATCAGTGAATCCCTGAATTTAACTTTCGCCGACGTCCCGTGCCGCGCGGTCAGCCGCCGGGCGGCTATTCAAACATTTTTCTAAATTCTTCCTCATCAACTACACGCAGGCCGAGAGCGCTCGCTTTATCGAGTTTTGATCCGGCATCCTCGCCGGCCACGACATAGTCGGTCTTTTTACTGACCGAAGATGTCACGCGCCCGCCTCGCGCTTCGATTAGAGCACGGGCTTCATCCCGTGTGAAGGTGGCAAGCTTGCCGGTTAGAACAAACTGTTTGCCGGAGAATATTTCATCGCGCTCCCCGCTGCCTGCGGCACCGGCTTCAAGTTCTGTTTTCACACCCGCCACACGCAGCCGCTCACACAGCGCGCGGTTGCCTTCGTCGTCGAACCAATCGCGCACGCTCTCGGCCACGGTCAACCCGATTTCATGAATATCATCGAGTTCTTCAACGCTCGCCGCGCCGAGGCGCGCCAGCGAACGGAAATGGCGCGCCAGAATCATCGCCGTTCGCTCGCCGACATGGCGTATCCCCAGGCCATAGACGAGCTGGGGAAGGTCGCGCGTCTTGCTCGCTTCGATCTGCGCCATCAGATTCGCCGCCGACTTTTCGGCATGGCGTTCGAGCGCAGACACGTCCTCCAGGCGCAGGGCGTAGAGATCGGCGACATCGCGCACCATCTTTTTCTGTACCAGCTGCTCGGCGAGCGCTTCGCCCAATCCTTCGATCCGCATCGCGCGCCGCGACGCGAAATGAAGCAGGCGCGCGCGTAGTTGCGCGGAGCAATCGGCCGCCACGCAGCGCGCGACGACTTCACCTTCCGGCCTTGAAATGACGCCGCCGCATACCGGGCACGTCTTCGGCATGCGAAAGCGCGTCTCGGCGCCGGTGCGCCGCGACTCGATCACCTTGATCACTTTCGGGATGATCTCGCCGCTCTTTTCGATGAGCACCCAATCGCCGATACGCACGCCCAGCCGCTTGATCTCGTCGGCATTATGCAGCGTCGCGCGCGCCACGGTCGTGCCCGCGAGCTGAACCGGCCGGAGATTGGCCACCGGCGTGAGCGCACCCGTGCGGCCCACTTGGACGACGATTGATTCGACCTGCGTCGTCGCCTGCCGCGCCGGATATTTGTAGGCGATAGCCCAGCGTGGCGCTTTCGACGTTGCGTCGAATTCCTCCTGTAGCGCGGTGGAGTTGACCTTCACCACCATACCGTCAATTTCATAGGGAAGCTCATCGCGCCGGGACTCCATCCGGTCGCAGAAAAGTATCACTTCATCGATCGAAGCGCAGAGGGCGCGGTGTGTGACGCGGAAGCCCGTGCGCTCGAGCCAATCGAGCGCCTCCCAGTGGGTCGCGAAAGGCTTGCGGTCGCCCGCCAGTATGTCGTAAGCAAACATATCGAGCCGCCGCGCGGCGACGATTTTCGGATCGAGCTGGCGGATCGTTCCGGCGGCCGCGTTGCGGGGGTTGGCGAAGCGGGGCGCGTCTTCCTCCTCGCGTTCGGCGTTGATTCGCTCAAACGTTTTACGCGACAGGTAAGCCTCACCGCGCACTTCGAAGTTAAGCTCAACTCTCGCGTCCCCGGCGCTTCTCACGCGGAGCGGGATGCTGCGGATCGTTCGCACATTCCGGGTCACGTCTTCACCGCGACGGCCGTCGCCGCGCGTCACCCCGCGCACCAGCACGCCATCACTGTAGTGCAGGGCGATTGACAACCCGTCTATTTTGAGCTCGGCGACGTATTCGAGGCGGCGGCCATCGGCCAGCCGCTGGCATCGTTCGTCGAATGCGCGGAGGTCTTCGATGTTATAGCTGTTATCGAGCGAAAGCATCGGAC
>JANOGZ010000466.1:0-1014 GCA_031406255.1 Pyrinomonadaceae bacterium
CACGGCGGTCAGGTGACGGTTGACAGTGAACTCGGTCAAGGCTCGACGTTTCGATTCACTATTCCTTACAAAGCGGGAGCAGGGTAAGAACACTAATAAAGCCCGCTCCTGACAACTCATTCAACCCGACCGCTCGATAGCAATTCTTTCATCGTCATCTCCTCCGATGGCGAGAGCAGATACATAACCTATGGCTGAAACCAAAAACACACTGCTCCGCGCTCTGACGCTGACAGACGCGATGGCCCTCGTTATCGGCACGGTGATAGGTACGGGAGTATTCTTGAAGACCGCTGTGATGACGCAGCAGTTGGGCACTCCAACTTTAGTTATGCTGGCGTGGTTGGCGGCGGGCCTGCTCTCGCTGGCCGGGGCATTGACCTACGCTGAGCTCGGTGCGATGTTCCCGGAAGCCGGCGGAGAGTATGTCTATTTGGGCAAAGCATACGGGAGCGCTCCAGCCTTTCTTTACGGGTGGATGCAATTCGCTGTCGCCGCGACTGGTGGGATTGCCGCGATCAGCACCGCATTTGCGATCTTCCTCTCGGCATTAATACCGATGGGTGGAGCCTGGGTCGAGCGAACTTTTCATCTTTTCGGGCAAGAGCTTCACTGGCAACTGGGATTGCCGCAGGTGGTTGCCGTCGCCGCGATAGTTTTGTTCTCGGCAATCAACTGCATCGGCGTGGCGATGGGCGGTCGCGTGCAGTCGGCGCTGACGGGGGCAAAGATCTTAGGCATTGCCGTCATCGTCGGCGGCGTATTCTTTTTATCCCGCAGTGCAAGCTGGGCACACCTGGGGACGGTTCCCGGCACTCCGCAATGGAGCGGGATGTCGTCTTTTGGCGCGGCGATGCTGGCGGCGCTGTGGGCCTATAATGGCTGGTATGCGTTGCCCATTGTCGCGGGCGAAGTTCGGAACCCTCAACGCGATGTACCGCGAGGCTTGATCTTGGGAATGCTCGTGGTGCTGGTTATCTATCTCCTGACCAACCTCTCTTATTTTTATGCTCT
>JANOGZ010000472.1:0-1085 GCA_031406255.1 Pyrinomonadaceae bacterium
CCTGCGTCGCGCCACATACACAGCGGCGGGCCTGCCCGGTGAAACGTACCGCATCGGCGAAGGCGGCGAGGGGCGCATTGTCACCATCGGCACAGCCGTTGACCCGCAGACCCGCACCGTCCCCGTCATTTTCGAAGTGCCGAACCCGCTGAACCGGTTGCGCGACGGTATGTTCGTCGAGATTACGATCGACACGAGCGGCGGCGCGACCGTGCTCAGCATACCCAAGCAGGCGGTCATTACGGAGCAGGGGAGCACGTTCGTCTTCGTCTTCAGGGGAGGCGAAACGTACGAGAAGCGGGTCGTCGTGCTCGGTGCCGAGGGGCAGGATTTTTATGAGGTGAAGACGGGCGTCGAGGCGGGCGAGCGCGTCGTCACCGAAGGCATCTACCAGCTGCGCTCGACGCAGCCCGGAGCGTGATGCGTGGAAGGAAGCGGAAGGAGACCCGAAGAAATAATGACGAATCGTGGCATCTATCTTTGGATAGCGGTATTAACGTTAGCTTTCACAGGTATCGCCGTCTCGTGCGCGAGGCCGGAAAACGCGGCAAACGTCAATGCGAACGCCGGTGTTGTGGCGCCGACCGGCGCCGTCACGTCGTCAGAGGCGGGCAACACGAAGCCGGCTTTCCGCGCGGAGTTCGCCACCGCGCCCGAGGAGGTTCGAGCGGGTGAGCGCGCCGAGTTTATCCTCACGGTGAAGGATGCGAAGGGTAATACGGTCCGCGAGCTCAGCACGGTGCATGAGAAGCCGATGCACCTGCTCGTCGTCTCGGATGACCTCGCAGAGTTTTATCACCTCCACCCGGAACCGCAGCCCGACGGGTCTCACCGTACGGCGTTCACCTTCGCGAGCGGCGGCGCCTACAAGCTGTATGCTGATTTCACCCCGCCGGGTGGGGCGCAGGTGGTCGATCGCCATGACTTGAAAGTGTCAGGGAGTGCGCGACCGCGCGCTGCGCTCGTCGAAGACACGTCTTTGACGAAGACGGTGGAGAGCCTGCGCGTCACGCTCGAGCCGGAGAAGCCCCTGCGCGCGGGACAGGAGTTGATGCTCAACTTCGCGGTCGCGGACGCCGGGACCG
>JANOGZ010000500.1:0-1197 GCA_031406255.1 Pyrinomonadaceae bacterium
CAAGTCCGGCGAGGGGAGCCCAGAGGGGCACATACGAGGGGATGGCGAGATTTATGAGAAACGTCGTCGCCCAGCCGGCGCATAACCCCATGAGACCACCGATACCCGTCAGGGCCATCGCCTCGAAGAGGAACTGCAAAAGGATGTCGCGGCGCCGCGCTCCGATGGCCTTGCGGATGCCGATCTCGCGCGTGCGTTCCGTCACGGAGACGAGCATGATGTTCATTACGCCGATGCCGCCGACGACCAGCCCGACCGAAGAGACAGCGATCATCGCTATTGCTACGGCGAAGGTGATCGCGCGAAATTGCTCAATAGCCGAATCTGCCGTTGCCATGCCGAAGTTATCCGGCTGGTCAAAAGGGACACGGCGGCGCACCCGCAAGAGTGAGACAATTTGGTCCTTGGCCTCGTCCAAGAGTCCAACTCGCGCCACGGCCACGACGTAAAGGTCTTCTGCATTCGGCCTCAGCTTGCGCGCCACTTCGAGCGGGATGAAGATGCTGTTATTCATATCGCCGCCGTTGTCGTCACCGCCGAAGAGGAGCGATTCGCGCTTTTCCAGGGTGCCGATGACGAGAAACTCTCGCCCGCCGATCTTCAAAGTCTGGCCCACGGCGTTCTCTCTTGGAAAGAAGCTCTCAACTATATTGTCGGCGATGACGCAGACCTGCCGGTCGGTGTCGCTTTCGTATCGAGTAAAGAAACGGCCTTGCGAGATCACCCAGATGCCGGTGCGTTCGTAGTCCGGCAGCGTTCCTTCCAGGCGCACGTCGGCTGAAATCTTGCCGCCGCCTGAAACGAAAATCTTTTGCCCGAAGAAATAGCTCGGCACTACCAGATTGGGCACGGCCATCTCGACGGCTGGCAACTCGCTCATCGCCGCGGCGTCGGCGGCCGTCAAATCCTTCCGCGACTTCTCTTCACTGGTCGGCGTGCTGGTCCTCAAACCCGGATCAAACTTGTAGAGAAAGATGGTTCGCGTGCCAAAAGATTCGACCTCCCTTTTCACGGCGATGTCTATCCCGCTCATGATGGAAGCAATCGCGATGACCGTCCACACGCCGACGGTGATGCCGACAAGCGTGAGGGCTGAGCGCAGCTTGTGCTCGCATAGGTTGGCCAGCGCCATCTTCAAAATCACCGAAAAATCTGTGCGCGGTAGCTTCATAGTTTTCATGTAAACAGTGAGCAATC
>JANOGZ010000501.1:0-3651 GCA_031406255.1 Pyrinomonadaceae bacterium
TTCCGATGCAATGAGGTCGGCGCGGTTTTTCGCGGAGAAGATGACATGAATAAGTATGCTGATGATCGTTTGCGCCATCGCCTCCGATTCGGCTCCCTTAAGGACGGTTCAATTCGATCCGCTATTTCGTCGGCCGGTGCCCGACTCTATTTGATTTATCGCCTTCGGCGATAGATCCAAGAATTTTGGCGCGAGTCGAGTCCTCACCGTCGCTTTCGGCGACGGACAAAATAGTATCTGGGTACCGCCCGGCGCTAGCGATAAAGATAAAGATCTTCTCTGAAGGGGACGAATACCCTTCAGGACGGATACTTAATGAGCGAACGCACGTCGTAGCCGTCCAGGCGCTTGCGTCCGGGGAGGAACTCGAGTTCGACGACGAAAACCAACCCGGCCACAGTGCCGCCTAATCCTTCGACAAGGTCAACGACGGCCTTGGCCGTCCCGCCCGTCGCGAGAAGGTCGTCGGCGATGATCACTCGATGGCCCTCGCCGACAGCATCACGATGAATCTCCAGAGTATCCTGACCATATTCCAGATCATAGGAAATGGAAGCGCACTCGGCCGGCAGCTTACGCGGTTTACGCACGGGCACAAAGCCCGCACCCAGATGATAGGCCAGCGCGGGCGCGAAGATGAAACCGCGCGCTTCGATGCCGATGACCGCCTCTACCCTGTCGCCCTCGAATTGCGCGGCCAGCGCGTCAACCGTGCGGCGCAAGCCTTCCGGATGTTTGAGAAGCGTGGTGATGTCGTAGAAATTGATGCCGGGTTTTGGGAAATCCGGCACCTCGCGGATCAGAGCTTTGAGGTCATTCATTGTTTTTAGCAATCAGCAGTCAGCCGTCAGCAATAAGCCGTCAGCCATCAGCCATCAGTTCTGAAATTGATGCTGATTGCTGATAGCTTCTTCAGTCATCCTTCAATGCGAAAAGAGGAATACCCACCGGTCGGCTCGATGCTGAGTTCTTCCATTTTCCTGACCCGGCCCGAGTCAGGGCCCGAAGCCAGGTCATGTTTCAGTCCCTCGATGCTTTCGAGCGAGCCTTCGGCCAGCACCTCGACATCGCCGTCCGGTAGATTACGCACATAACCGACGACCTGGTGGCGCGCGGCGACGCGCTGCGCGAAAAAGCGATAACCGACGCCCTGCACCTCTCCACTGATCGTAAATTTTCGTGCGACCCTCATGTGATTTTCATCCTCTGAAAGTTTGCTTCCCGTAGGCCCTATCCGGAAAACGACGCGCTATCTTGACACTCCCCGTCATAAATGAACGGGGATTCTTTGGTCATCAGGTGAAGTAGCCTTCACCTTCGCAAATGGCGCTATCCGAGCCTTGATATTGATTGCAGCGTTATGGTCACGATGAAGCACCAGCCCACAAGCCTTACAGCGATGCTCGCGCTCCGCAAGTGACTTCTTCACCCTACTTCCACACTGGCTGCAATCTTGAGAAGTGTAAGCGGCGCGAACTTTCCAGACTCGTCTGCCAGCGTTTTCAGCTTTACTTTCGAGTATCGAAATGAAAGTTCCCCATGCCGCATCACTGACGGATTTTGCCAAGTGATGATTCTTGGCAAGCCCTTTAATGTTCAATTCTTCAACTGCTATTTCGTCAAACTCTCGAATCAAATCAAGCGCGCGTTTGTGAAAGAAGTCTTTGCGTTGGTTGGCAACTTGAAGATGTTTCTTAGCAAGGATACCCACAGCCTTACGACGGTTCGCGCCGCCACGCTTTTTCTTAGAAACCTTGCGCTGTTGAATCTTCAACTCTTGTTCCGCAAGGCGCAGATATTTGGGATTCTCAATTACTCCACCTGTCGAAAGTGTGGCGAAGTTTTCAACGCCAACGTCAATACCGCACACATCGTTAGTCTTCGGAAGGTAACGGCATTGATTCTCTTCAACGGTGAAGATGACAAACCATCCGTCTGGCTGTCGCTTGATGGTGCAAGTCTTAATCCTACCTTCAATCGACCGACTCAAACGAAGGCGGCAACTGCCGATTTTAGAGAGCGTTAACTTGTTGCCGTCTAGCCGAAAGCCGCTCTGTGGATAGGTGAAAGAGTCGTGGCGATTCTTTCCTTTGAAGCGAGGAAAGCCCGGTGTCTCGCCACGTTTCACGCGACGAAAGAAGGCGTCAAAGGTCTTGCTCAAGCGGCGCAAGACATCTTGCGGAACTTGGCTGTAAAGCGCATCAAGGTCTGGACGAACCAACTTGATTTCAGGAAGCTGTCGGCGCTGGTCGTGATAGTTGATCGAAACCCGGTTCAGTTTCCACGCATCACGGCGCTCTTGAAGGCTGGCATTGTACAACTCACGGCAAACGGCAAACGTTTGCTCGAATACGTGAGCAATACGTTTGGAAGGTTTTATTTTGAACTTGTACGCCTTCACGAACTTCATTTTATACAAAGAGTTGTGGGTACGCTACAACAAAAGCAGCCTTCGGCCACAGTGGCTGCGATGTCATCCCCGCCATGAATGCGCGGGGGCTTCATCGAGGTCTTGCTAAAGTCTTCGTCTGTTGCGACTCGCAACAGACGAAGACTTCAACGACGCCTTCATGCTATCTCGTCAAGCAGCTTAATGAAGTTGCGCTTACGTTTATATTCAACACGAAGCGCGACAAGATAATCATCGAACGCAGATTCACGAGCTAACCGAATCATCAACTTGCGAACTTTGCTTAACAGCTCGATGGCTTGCACATAAGCGGCAGTGTTCGTCTGTTCAACCAGCGGGGCGATTCGTTCTTGATAGATTGAGAGCGCATCTTTCGGGTGCTCCTTTTCTCGGAGAGCAGCAAGTTGCATCCACAAGTCATCTGAACAGCCGCCCGCCTGGGCCTCTCGCCAGGCTTCATCGTACTTCTTCTCCCAGAGAAACACGCGCACAAGCTCTGAGTGATCAATATCCCGATGCCAGTAGGTCTTCGAGCGCTTTGCCCGCTTCTTCCGCTGCTCAATTGCGGTGCGCAAGGTTGTGAGCGCTCGCTCTCTCAATTGCGGCCATGCGGAGTGTCCCAGTTTGCGGGCATGTGCTTGCAGCTTCTGGTAATTGTCCAGGTTTGGAGACTCGGCGAAGTGCTCCCAGATCAAGTGTATCGCATCGTCGTGGCGGCCTCTGCGTTGATATTCACCGGCCAGAAACTCACCGAGTCGCCAGTCTTTTTTCTCTGAAAAGACTCTCCATCCTCGTTCGGCCCAGTCGAGGGCTTCGTCATGCTTGCCCGCTTCGCGATAAATTCCGGCGATCTCTAAATAAGAATAAGGGTGAGACAGATCGCGACGCTTGATCTCGACCAGCGCTTCCACATCACCGGATTGTCGTGCCAATGCCTCCATAATCAGAGTGATGCGAAAGCGTCTGCCGTAGTGTTCCGCGTCCGCATCGCCGGGTTTGAGCGCCGGCACGCGCGACCACTCGGCTTCGGCCAGACGGCGATATGTTGCTAAGCCTTGACGCCCGAACACGTCGGCGTAAGCCGTTGCCGCGCCGCCGAAGACCCCCCACTCGCTATGAGCCTCCCATTCAAACAACCTTCGAGCCAACTCTTCGGGATCGGGTTTGGCCTCCTGGCAGGCGCAATGATGAAGCTCTTGCAGTTCGCTTATACAATCGCTCATGCGCCCATCGGAGTCGTC
>JANOGZ010000510.1:0-3322 GCA_031406255.1 Pyrinomonadaceae bacterium
CCTGATCGACCCGGGCAGCCATTTTCTGGAGCTCGGATTGCTGATCGCTTTCGATAATTATCAAGGACAAGCGCCCGGCGCCGGCTCAGTGACCGGCGTTGGATTGATCGGCAAGCGTGAAGTAATGATCGTGGCCAATGATGCCACGGTTAAGGCCGGAGCGATGTGGCCCGACACCGTTAAGAAGACACTACGCGCGCAGGAGATCGCCATGCGTTGTCGCTTGCCGGTGATCTATCTGGTTGATTCGGCGGGCGCCGTTCTCCCTTACCAGAGCGGCGTGTTCCCCGGCCAGTATGGCGGCGCTCGCGTCTTTTATAACAACTGCATCATGCGCCGTTACCTCGGGATTCCCCAGATTGCCGCCGTCATGGGGCCATGTATCGCCGGCGGCGCTTACCTGCCAGCCCTTTCGGATTTCATCGTGATGGTTGAAGGTACTTCCTTTATGGGCCTGGGTGGACCGAGTCTGGTAAAGGCCGCAACGGGACAGGTGGTGGAGGCCGAAACGCTGGGCGGCGCGCGCATACACACTTCAGTGAGCGGCGTGGCTCATTATCGCGCGGCGAATGACGAGGCATGCCTTGTGCAAATCCGAAAGATCGTTTCCGTGTTACCGCACACAGCCGGTTCGGCGCTGCCCGTTAGCACGCCGCGCGAACCCCGGCACCCAGCTACGGCCATCTACGATATTCTGCCAGCCGATGACCGTACCCCTTACGATCTTACTGCCTTGCTGGACTGCCTCGTTGATGAGGGACAATGGGAACAATATCAGCCCGCTTCCTCGTCGCCTGTAGTCACGGGATATGGACGGATTGCCGGCATCCACGTGGGAGTGATTGCGAACCGGCGCGGACTCGTTTTTGCTGATGAGGGAGAACAGCAGACGTCTGAACACCTCAGTAATGAGAGCGTCGTGAGGGTCGCTGGCTTGATCGAGGACTGTACTCGGCGGGGCACTCCCATCGTCTTCCTGCAAGATGTTGCGGGACTAACACTCAGCGCCGCGACCGAGCGTTTAGGAAGCATCGGCACAGGCGCCCGACTCATTGAAGCGATGGCCACCGCCACCGGGCCCAGAATCGTCCTCGCCCTCAATTACACGGGCGGAGATGATTATTTTGCGACGGCCGCACAGGTCTTTGATGCTGACTTCATCCTGGCGCTGCCCGCCGGTCCGGCGCACACGGTGGCGGCCTCCGACGAATCGCGGTTCGATGTTAAGTATGCGGCGGCGCGCGGCATGGTGGATGTCGTGATTGCGCCGGAAGAAGCTCGTCGCGTGCTGGAAATTGCTTTACGCACGTCGCTCAACAGTCCCATGCGGCGTCCGGGATTTCTCATGTCGGCGGATAGCTGAGAGTTTGTAGTACCGCCATCCCTCCGGCTTTTCTTCCGTCAGTGAACCGGAGCTCGCCCGCAGGCGGTAAACTCACAAGCGTTCATCTGGAGATCAACAACATGTCAGAAACAATGAAAGCAGTGGCCGCTGCCGAGACCGGCTATCCATATTTTACCGAAGAACATCTGATGCTCCGCGAGACCGTCAAAAAGTTTTGCCAGACTGAAATCGCGCCCCACAGCGAAGCGTGGGATGAGGCCGGCATTTTCCCACTTGAAATTTTCAAGCAGGCTGGTGACCTGGGTCTGTTCGGCATTCGTCTTGATCCCAGGTATGGCGGCAGCGGTCTCGATTGGTGGGCATCTGCGGCCTATATGGAAGGTTTATCTTACGCGAACAACGGTGGTGTCCAGATGGCGCTGATGGTGCAATCGGACATCACGCTGCCGGTACTGGATGAGCTGGGAACCGAGGAACAAAAGGAAGAATTTCTGCGGCCGGCCATTTCCGGCGATCGCATTGCGGCTCTGGGGATCAGCGAAACCGGCGGCGGCTCTGACGTCGCGGCGATCAGAACCCGCGCCCGGGTTGAAGGCAATGAGCTGGTAATTTCGGGTCAGAAGCTGTGGATTACCAACGGGACGCGCGCCGATTTCGTCATCCTCGCGGTGCGCACCGGAGAGGAAAAATACAAGGGCATCACGATGGTGATCTTTCCCACGGATACGAAAGGCTTCGCGGTGGGAAAGAAGCTGAAAAAGGTCGGGAATCTCGCGTCTGATACAGCCGAGCTGTTCTTTGACGACTGCCGGATTCCCAGACGCTATGTTCTCGGTGAGCCGGGCCGCGGCTTTTATTACACGATGGAAAATTTTCAGGGCGAGCGCCTGGCCGCGAGCCTGATGGGCGTCGCGACTATGGAACGGGCGCTTGAGTACGCCATCGCTTACGGCAGAGAGCGCGAAGCGTTTGGTCAACCCATCGGCCAGTTTCAGGTGTGGAAGCACAGATTCGCGGAACACCTCACCAGCCTCGAAGCCGCGAAGTGGCTCACGTATCGCGCGCTCGACCTGTGCAATCGAGGCCAGCGCGCGATACGCGAAATCACGATGGCAAAACTCTTCACCAGCGAGCTTGGGCAGCGCGTCGCTTACGACTGTATGCAGATTTTCGGTGGCTTCGGGTACACCACCGATTACCCGATCTCCCGCATCTGGCGGGATATCAGGTTGAACACGATCGGCGCAGGCACGTCAGAGATCATGAAGGAGATCATCGCCAAGGAGGAGAAGCTCTGAACTTGCCGCGTCTAGCTTCGCCAGCTGGAATGGAAACACGGAAAAGACTCGAATGAAGGCGGCCTGAGCACCACCGCGCGCACTTCGACAAGTCATTGGAGCGGACGCGCTGCCGGCTGTAAACCTCTCAGAACTGGAGCAGAGAGATATGAATAAAATGAGAAACCTAGTCGTCATCGCCCTGGCTTTATCGGTCATCGCGACTCAAAACTTCGGCGCGCACGGTCAGACCCGCAGACGAAGAACTCCCCCGCGCCGATCCGTAAAAGCTGAGGTGGAGCGGCCACCGTCTCTACCCACTTCGTCTCCCGCGGCGACCACCACGGCCTCCGGACTCACGTATTTAATCACCCACCACGGAAAGGGACGGCAGCCGGGCGCGGGTGAGATAGTCGTCGTCCACTACACCGGCACGTTGAGTAATGGCGTTAAATTCGATAGCTCACGTGACCGGAAAGAACCGTTCGCCTTCAAGCTGGGGGCAGGTCGTGTGATTAAGGGATGGGATGAAGGCATGGCGCGGTTGCGCGTCGGCGACCGGGCGGTTCTCGTCATCCCTCCACAGCTCGGCTACGGATCAAAGGGGGTAGGTAATGGTCTAATTCCACCTGACTCGACGCTCATCTTCATCATCGAAGTCGTCGACGCTAAGACAAAATCCCTTTCAGACGTGCTCACG
>JANOGZ010000512.1:0-7259 GCA_031406255.1 Pyrinomonadaceae bacterium
GCTAACATAAAGAAGAGAGCGCCATGCGAGATCGACACCACACATGACCGGCTGATCGCTGATGGCTGATGGCTGAACGATTACTTAAAGTTTAACCCTGACTCAACGTCCGAAACTTTTATTGCTGATGGAGCCCTTTGATTTTCAATCTCGGACGCGCGTGGTTTTCGGAACCGGAGCGCTCAAAGAATTGGGCGCGCTGGCGCGCGAAGCGGGCTTTCAGCGTACGCTGCTCGTCGCCGACGCGGGCCTCGTCGCGACCGGGTATGTCGAGCAAGCGGCGCGGCTGTTGAGAGAAGCCGCCATCGAAGTGGTTCCCTTCCATGATTTCGACGTTAATCCTGACACGAAGATGATCGAAGCCGGGCGCGACCGCGCCGCGCCCGAGCGCATCGATTCGATCGTCGGCCTCGGCGGCGGCAGCTCTCTGGATTGCGCCAAGGGCATCAACTTTCTGCTCACCAACGGCGGCCGGATGCAAGACTACCGGGGCTATGGGAAAGCGGCGCGACCGCTACTGCCGATGATCGCGATCCCGACGACCGCCGGAACCGGCAGCGAGGCGCAGACCTTTGCGCTCATCTCCGATGCCGAGACCCATGTCAAGATGGCCTGCGGTGACCGAAGCGCGGCGTTTCGCGTGGCGCTCCTCGACCCGCGGCTAACCGTATCGCAGCCCCAGAGCGTGACGGCCACCGCCGGTTACGACGCCATCGCCCATGCGGTCGAAACTTACGTGACGACAAAGCGCAACGCCCTCTCGGAGATTTTTTCGCGCGAGGCGTGGCGGCTCCTCGAAGCGAGCTACGAACGCGTGCTGACTGATCCGACAGACATGGCAGCGCGCGCGGCGATGCAACTGGGAGCTTATTACGCTGGCATGGCGATCGAGAATTCGATGCTCGGCGCGACGCACGCCTGCGCCAATCCGCTAACGACTCATTACGGCACCACGCACGGCGCGGCCATCGCCATGCTGCTCCCGGCAGTCGTGCGCTGGAACTCTTCCGTCGTCGGAGATCGCTACGACGAGCTTTCAAGCCTCACCGGGCGGCATTCCCACGTGGCAGAACGACCGGGCGCGGCGCTCGCGGCGCGGCTCGAAGGTCTGGCGACGGCCGGGGGGCTACGCCAGGATTTGTGTTCGATGAAAGTTTCAAAAGACGATTTACGAATGCTTGCCGAAGAGGCCGCCCTTCAATGGACGGGACGCTTTAATCCACGGCCGCTCGATGCGGTCGGTGCACGGGAGGTTTACGAGTGCGTTTACTGAGTGCTGCTCTCGCTCTATGCCTGCTGCCCGCTCTCGCTCATTCACATCCGCTGCCAGTGGAGTGGACTCCTGCGGATAGCTGGTCGCAGTTTCGCGGCAATCATCAATTGACGGGCTTCTCACGGGCCGACCTGCCGAAGAATCTGAAGATCCTGTGGACGTATGAGGCCGGCGAAGCGATCGAATCCTCGGCGGCGATCGTCGGCGGCGTGGTTTACGTCGGCTCACAGAAGGGCGAACTCCTCGCGCTCGATCTCGGCAATGGGGCGGTGCGCTGGAAGTATAACGCCCGGGCGGGAATCGGAGAGTCGTCGCCCGCGGTGGGCGGCGGCATCGTCTATGTCGGCGATCTCGCTGGCGTCGTCCATGCCGTCAGCGCGCGCGACGGGCGGGGGCTGTGGACGTTTAAAACCAACAGCGAAATCAAATCATCGCCCGTCGTCGTCAACGACCGGCTCCTCATCGGCTCATACGACGAGCATCTTTACTGCCTTTCGGCGCGCGAGGGAAAACTTCTGTGGAAGCTCAAAACCAACGGGCCGGTGCACAGCACGGCCGGCGTCGCCGACGGGATTGCGTATATCGCCGGATGCGATGAAATCCTGCGCGCGGTGCGCATCGCCGACGGACGAGAAATCTTCCGCGTCACCTCGGGAGCTTACACCGGAGCGTCGCCGGCGCTGGTGCAGGGAAACGCTTTTTTCGGAACCTTCAAGAACGAAGTGCTCGGCATCAACCTGGTCACGCGGCGCATCGGGTGGCGCTATCAACACCAGGAGCGTCGGTTTCCATTTTACTCTTCGGCGGGAGTGGTTGATGGCCGCGTCGTCGTCGGCGGGCGCGATAAGCTGGTTCACTGCCTGGAAGCGATGACGGGTAAAACGATCTGGACTTTCGCGACGCGCGCGCGCGTCGAATCTTCTCCCGCGCTCGCCGCAGGGCGCGTCTTCGTCGGCTCCAACGATGGACGATTTTACGTGCTGAACTTTTTCACCGGCGCGAAGCTGGCCGAATACAACGTCGGCGCGCCCGTCTCAGCCTCGCCCGCTGTCGCTTCGGGGCGGATCGTCGTCGGTACGCAGGACGGACGCATCTACTGCTTCGGTTAGCGCGCTGATCAATGCGAGAAATACTTCTCGATGGTGTGGCGGGCGGGTTTCGCCGTGAGCCGGGAGACGACGATCATCAACAGCGCCGAGACGATGACCATCGGGACGACGGGCATGAAGCCGAAGACGGCGGTGCCGCCGGGCGTGCGCGAGAGGGCTTCGATGCCGCCCGGAGACCAGATGACGGTCGGCGGGCCGGGCGCGGGCGCAGGGATAACCTGCTGAAATAGCGCGACCGCCCCGACCGCCAGGGCCGTCCAGACCGTGCACGCGAGCGCGCCCCACTTCGTGCTTCCCTTCCAG
The DNA here is from genome assembly GCA_031406255.1 of Pyrinomonadaceae bacterium. Classification (GTDB taxonomy): domain Bacteria; phylum Acidobacteriota; class Blastocatellia; order Pyrinomonadales; family Pyrinomonadaceae; genus JANOGZ01. Next base: position 2,686 of record JANOGZ010000512.1, read on the forward strand.
AAGAGCGCGGCGACCAGTAGCGGCGAGAGCGCCGCGTATCCCGAGAACGCGTATTGAATAGCCAGCTCGAATATCGTCTCCGGCGCGCGCAGCGCGACCGCGTAGGCGAGCACCGTCAGGATGATCACGAAGATGCGCCCGGTCTGCACCTGCACGGTCTCGCCGAAGCGCGCCTTCCCTCCGTAGAAGGCGAAGACATCCTCCGTAAACATGGTCGAGAGCGCGAGTATCTGCGAATCGCTCGCCATCACCGCGGCCATGATGCCGGCGCCGAGCAGACCCGCCAGCCAGAGGGGCGCGTAGCGTTCGAGCAGTCGGAGGATGACGTCATCGCCCGCCGCTTGCTCGCGCACTTCATCGCGCTGTTCCGGCGGCATCGTCCGCCCTTCGGTGGCGAGGACACGGCGCGCCTGCTGCTTGGCCTGAATCTGCGGAACATCGCGCACGCTGTTGGCCATCACGCCCAGGAAAACGCAGGGGAGCCAGATGGCGAGGATGCAGAGCGGATAAAAGATGACGGTCTTTTTGAACTGCGCCATCCGTCGCGCCGTCAGGCAAAAGATCGCGATGTGCGGAAAGGCGATGGCCGAGAGCGGAATAAATGTGTAACTGAAGAAATAGAGCGGCGAGATGCGTTCGCGCGTCAGCAGCGTGGCGGTCGCGGGCGACGCTTGCAGCGTTTCGACGGCGCGGCGGAAGCCGCCCATGCCGGACCCGATGACGACGACGGCGATCGCGCCGAACAGCAGGAAAAGGATGGTCTGAAAAGTGTTCACCCAGGCCGTGCCGCGCATCCCGCCGAAGAAAACGTAGCTCATCACGACCATCGCGACGATCGCGCCGCCGAACCAGTAGGGCACCACGCCGCCGCTGATCGTATTGAAGGTCGTGCCGCCGCCCATAATGCCGATGATAATATAGGGCAGCAGGAGAACGGCCTGCACGGCAAAGATCACCGTCCCGATGTGGCCGCATTCCCAGCGATCACGGAACATCTGTACCGGCGTCATGAAGCCGTATTTTTTTCCGAGCGCCCACACGCGCGTTCCGATCAGGAATATCGTCAGCGGAATGACCAGGCCCGAAGACGATGCCATCAATCCATAGGTGACGATGCCGTTATTGAAAGCGTGGCCGGATGAACCGAGGATCGCGAAAGCCGTCATATTCGTGCCGAACAGTGACAGCAGAAAAACGAAGGGGCCGAGCGAGCGGCTGGCGAGAAAATAGTCCTCGGCCTTCTGCCGCCCCGTCGACTTGCGGAAGGCGAAAATGCCGATATAGACAACTACGCCCAGGTATGCAAAGACAACTATTGCCGGAATCAACGCACCTTATCCTCCGATTCTCGTTCTTCTATCTCCTGCTCGAGGTGCGACGGCCAGGCGTATTTGACCAGCAGCCACATCACCCCGGAGGCGGCCACGGAAAAAAGCGCATGGTAAAAAAGCCCGATCGGAAGGAAGCCGAAGATGAGCGGGCGGGCCGTGCGCCAGAACCAGAAGTCTTGGTGCAAGACGTAGATAGCTATCACGACGAGGACCAGCAGCGGTAGTTTCATCTTTCGTCTTCCGAGAAACCATCCGTTAATTATTAGCGTACTGCCCGTATAGTGTTCTAGCAGATTCGAACAGTCAAGCGCCATTATTGGTTAGAATGTAGTTCGAGGGCGACCGTCCGTCGCGCCGCCCCGGGACGAATACCACAGCGGAGAAACAGCTTTTATGACGCCTCCTTCGAAATTTTCGCTTTCCTTCTTCGGTACGTTACGAGCTTTACCGCTTTTATGTTTCCTGATCTGTTGCGGCGCGACCGGCGCGACCGCGCAGACTACCAGCGCGCTGACAGGCACTATTCAAGATACCAATGGAGCAGTGTTGGTCGGGGCGCGGGTCACGGCGCGGCAGGTTGAAACCGGACTCACGCGCTCGAGCGCGAGCGACGCGGAAGGGCGCTTCGTGTTTCCGGGACTGGTCGTCGGCGCATACGAACTGCGCGCCGAACTCACCGGCTTCGATCCGCTGGCCTACCCGGAAGTAAATGTGACGGTGGGCGAAACGGCGGTCGTTAACCTGACGATGAAAGTGGCCGGCATCAGCACGGAGGTCACCGTCACGGGCGACGCTCCGCTGGTCAATACGCAAACCCCCGAGCTGAGTTATCTCGTCGGCGAGGGAATCATCAGAGAGCTTCCGCTCAACGGGCGAAACTATACCGACCTGGCGCTGTTGCAGCCGGGCGTCGTGGCGTACCCGCAGCGTGATGGCGGCTCGGTCGTCGCTCACGGGCTCGGCATGAGCATCAACGGTCAGGACCCGCGCTCGAATGTGTACCTGCTCGACGGAACGCCCCAGAATGATTTCACCAACGGTCCGGCCGGAAGCGCCGCCGGGACCGCTCTCGGGGTTGAAACGATCCGCGAGTTTCGCGTCGAGACCAATACCTACAGCGCCGAATTCGGACGCAATTCCGGCGGCCAGATCAACGTGCTCACCAAATCCGGCACCAACGAATTTCACGGCAGCCTCTTTCATTTCCTGCGCAACGACAATCTCGACGCCCGAAACTTTTTCGATACGAGCAAGAAACCCGAGTTCAAACGAAATCAATTCGGCGCGACGATCGGCGGGCCGCTCAGCCGCGAAAAAACCTTCTTCTTCTTCGGCTACGAGGGCTTGCGCGAGCAGCTCGGCCGCACCATCTCGACCGTCGTGCCGGACGCCAACTCGCGCCGCGGCGTGCTGCCCGATACGGCGAGTCCCGGCGGAACGGTAACGGTCCCCGTCAGTCCCGTCATCCGTCCGTACCTCGATGAATTTCCCCTGCCCAACGGCCCCACCATCGGCGGCGGTCTGGCCGCTTACAATTTCGGATTCAATCAGGAGCTGACACAGAATTTCGTGCAGGCCCGCATCGATCACAACGCCGGGCCGCGCCACCAGTTCTTCGGCCGCTACACGTACGACAGAGCGCGGCAGCAACTCCCGACCGACTTTCCCCAGTTTCCGAGGGACTTCATCTCGCGCAATCAGTTTTTCACGGCCGAATATCGCCAGATACTTTCCGAACGCACGCTGAACACGATTCGCTTCGGCTTCAGTCGCACGCGCATCGGTCAGGACGTCGAATCAAATGTCTCTTCGGCCCTGCAGCCGTTCATTCCCGGACGTGACAAGATCGGAAATATCGACATCGGCGGCATTCCGCGGTTCGGGCCGCAGACCTCGGTTAATCTTTCTCTGATACAGAATGTCTGGAGTTTCGAGCAGGGACTCATCCACACGCGCGGCCGCCATTATCTCAAGCTCGGCGCGCTCGTCGAGCGCTATCAGGACAACATGGTCAACCCGACGTTCGGGCTCGGCATCTTCACCTTCACCAACCTGCGCGACTTTCTGACCAATCGCCCGCAGCGATTCCTTGGGCTCACGCCCGAGGGCGCGCTCGATCGCTACTGGCGTTTCACGCTCTTCGGCTTCTACGTGCAGGACCAGATACGTCTTAACTCGCGCATCAATCTCAACGCCGGGCTGCGCTATGAATTCACGACGATGCCGCGCGACATCTACGGCCGCGACTCGGCGTTGATCAATCCGACCGATACCGTGCCGACGACCGGCCAGCTCTACCGCAACCCGACGCACAAGAATATTTCTCCGCGCGTCGGTTTTGCGTGGGACCTCTTCGGCGACGGGAGAACTTCCCTGCGCGGCGGCTACGGTCTCTACTTCAACACCAATAACCAGCAGAATCTGATCGTGACCGTCACCAATCCGCCGGCGACCCCGCGCATCATTATTAACAACCCGACCTTTCCCGTGCCGCCGTTCGAGCGCGGTCTCGGCAATACGATTCGCCCGGTCGAGTGGAAACTGAAAAATCCGAACATCCATGTGTACAATCTGAGCCTGCAACGTCAGTTGCCGCTGGCGACGGTCGTCACCATCGGCTATGCCGGCTCGCGCGGCATCCACCTGCTCCGAAGCGGTGATGTCAACGTCCCGGAGCCGCAGCGTCTGCCCGACGGCACCGTGTTTTTCCCGCCGAATGCGCCGCGCCCCAATCCGGCCTTCACCACTATCGAGCTCAAGCGCAGCGACGGCAATTCCTGGTACAACGCGCTCGTCTTCGAAGCGCGGACGCGCCTGAATCAGGGCCTCAACCTGCAAACGTCGTATACCTTCTCGCGCAACATCGATACGACACAGGCGTCGACCTTCTTCTCGGATGCGACCAACGGCACGACCTCGGCCTTCCCGGAATTTCCCGGGTTCGACTACAACAAGGGGCTGGCGGATTATCACGCCAAGCACAATCTGGTTTTCAACTTCATCTGGGAGATACCGTTTGCCAAGGATCTCGATGGCGCGGCGGGACTGTTTCTTAACGGCTGGCAGTTATCCGGCATCGGCCAGATGCGCAGCGGCAATCCGCTGACATTATTCGTGCAGCGTAACCGCTCGCGCTCGCAGTGGTCGCCGTCGATCGGGCCCGGCCTCGGCTTCGATCGTCCGAGTATGGCTCCGGGTCGCACGCATGAGGATGCGATCCGCGGAGGTCCCGATCAGTATTTC
>JANOGZ010000558.1:0-2561 GCA_031406255.1 Pyrinomonadaceae bacterium
TCCCCGTAGGGGAGCACGCCCGACAGGTCGCCGCGCTTGATTTCGACCTCTTTGAGCCGAAAAATCTCCGGGTACAGATCGCAGCAGCGCACGCTGAATCCGGCGGCCGTCAAGCGTGCGGCGAGCGCTCCCTCGCCGGCCGGCACGTCGAGCAGAGCGTTGCCGCCGCCCCGGCGCGGCGCAACGTTCTGAGAATCCCTTCGGCCACCTGATGAATGGCCTCGTGCGCCAGCGGCACGGCCGCGCGCTCGTCCCCGGCTATCGCAGTGAGAGCAGCGGTCGCCGCCTCTGTGTCGTGCATGATTGATTCATCCCGGCAGGCGCACGATCCTGACGCGCGCGCCCGCTTCCAAAGTCTTTATTCCTTCCGGAACGATGACCAGCGCCGTGGCGCGCGTGAAGGCGACGAAGTCCGACGAACCGCCCCAGCGGAGAGGCTCCGCGATCAGATGTCCCTCCTCGTCCGTACGCAGCTGCGCCGGCAGGTAGCTCATCCGCTCCACCGCTCCCTTCACCGGGCGCGCCAGCACGGCCCGGTCTTCCGCGAGCGCGGCGACCGAAGCGCCCTGCATCGCGCGCAGCGCCGTGCGCGCAAACAAATTGAAGGTGACCGAGACGGAGACGGGATTGCCGGGAAGACCGAAGACGAGCCTTTGATGCAATGCGGGCGGGAGCCGCGCAAAAACGGTCGGCTTGCCCGGACGTAACGAGACGCGCTCGAAAAAGATCTCCGCACCCAGCTCATGAAGCGCCGCCTTGGTGAAGTCGTAAGCGCCCATCGAAACGCCGCCTGAGAGTACGACCATATCGGCCCGCTCCGCGCTGGCGGCGATCATCCGTTTCAGCAAACCCGGATCGTCGCCGGCAAACGGCAACTGTTCGACGTCGGCTCCCGCCAGGGCGGCGTAAGCGGCGAGCGAATAGCTGTTCGAGTCGCGTATCTGGTCGGGGCCGGGCCGCTCGGCGACGGCGACGAGTTCGGTGCCGGTCGCGAGCACCGCCACGCGGGGCCGCGCCCCGACGCTGACCTCCGCATAACCGAAGGAGGCGAGCGCCGCCATCATCGCGGCGTTAAGCTCGGTGCCCGCGCCGAGCACCAGCGCGCCCGCTTCGATTTCACTGGCGCGGCGGGTGATGAACTGACCCGGCGCGGTGGAGCGCGCGATCTCGACCACGGCGCCACCGTCATGCTCGCTCGTCACTTCGACTTGCTGCACGCTGTCCGCGCCGGCGGGCACCGGCGCGCCGGTCATGATCCGCACCGCCTCGCCTTCGTGAAGCTCCCCGCGCCACCCGCGTCCGGCCGCCGCTTCTCCCACGATCCGCAGGCGCACCGGCGCGCCTTTCGTATCACCCGCCCGCACGGCGTAGCCATCCATCTGCGCGCGGTCGAATGGCGGAAGTTCCATGTCGGCGATGACATCTTCGGCGAGCACGCGCCCCAGGGCTTCGTGCAACGGAATCCGCACGGCGGGAAGCGGCCGTGTCTGCTCGGCAACAATGCGAATCGCTTCGGCGACGGAAATCATATCGGGAGTCGATTAATCTGCGCTGGCCCGCCGCTTCGGTGCGGATCAGCGCACCGGGGGTCGTGCCTGAAATCTAACCGAGCGGCTGGCGCCATTCAAGCGACGCGTCGAATCTTTGACCATCGAACATGAAGCCTCCATGCGGGCGCAACAATTCTTCGGCGAGCGCGATCACCGGTTGCGGCCGCGCCTCGATAAATAACGCGTCAAAAGCACCGCAAAAGCGCGTATAAAATGCTTCATCCACCTGCCGGAGGCGGCGCGGGATGGTTTTACCCTTCGCCGACCAGAGATTTCGCGAGCGAAAATAAAAGTCGGCCATCACCTCGTAGAGCCGCGCGCCGGAGGCGAGCAGTTCTTCTCTCGTTCGCGGATGCCGGATGTCATCAACCACATCGGTGATGAAGCATCCCGCCTTGCGCAAGGCTTCCTCGTCGAGGGGAGGCGGGCCGGCTTCAAGCAGAGCGGCGGCCGAACGTTTTAGGGAACCGGAAAACTCGCTCGCCGCGGGTATCTCGACGCCCTCCAGCACCATCTGCGCGAGCGCCGGGTGGCCCGACGGGCGATCAACCTCCGAGAAAAAATAGTTGATGGTTTCCGGATCATGGATGAAGGCTTCGACCGGCCACGTTTCGTAGAAGAAGGATTCGCGGTAAGCGTGCGGCAGGCGATCGAAGACGACCACGATGTCCAGATCAGAGGATGGCGTGCCTTCTCCCCTGAGAACCGAACCGGCGAGAAACATGACGTGCGCCCCGCTGTATCTCTCGCGATAAATTTTGTGCGCCGCTTCCGCCGGCTCGATGCGCGCTCGGGTCACGGGATGATGCCTCACTGCGACGGCTCAAGGAGGTTATATCAAGCGATTAGTAGCACAAAAAAAGGAGCAGTGCCATGACCAAAAGCATAGACCAGGCCATCTCTGAAAAATAATCAGCGATCAAACACCTGCAAAAGGTAAGCCCTCCCTTTCTTCGTGGAGAGATGATACTAAAGCCAGGTGGGCCGGATGTCGGAATTCAGAATATAAAC
>JANOGZ010000629.1:0-1136 GCA_031406255.1 Pyrinomonadaceae bacterium
CAACCGAGCGACGTGTTGGCGGAACGGCTGCGTGAGTATCTTGAGATGGCCGAAAATGTTGCGCTGACGGAAGCCATGCGCCGCGATGCGCGGAAGAGTGGTTATAAGGAGTCCGATGCGGTAAAGATCGTGCGGGAGTACCGCGCGGAAAAGAGGAAGCAGGGTGCCGCCTCGTAAAGTCCGCGTGCCGGTGGTTCTGGATACGAATGTAGTTGTCGGCTTTTTCTTGAGCAAAACGCGGCTATCTGCCAATGCCCGCGTTTTTGATTCGTGGTTCATCACACACAGGCTGCAATTGATAGTCAGCCCGTCTATCATCGCAGAGTATCTTGAACTGTTGGGGCGGATCGGCATTGAAGCCAGCCGCATTGAGCGTTTTCAGAAAAGAATAGAAGATTCGCCCACAGTTACGCGCATCAACTTAGGCAAACGCTTCGTCCTGAGCCGTGACCCGGATGATGACATCTTGCTCGCCATAGCTCACACCGGACGCGCCCGTTATCTCGTCACAAACGACCGCGACTTGCTGGACATTCCGGCAAAAGAACGTCGCGGTTTCAGGTTTGAAATCACCCGGCCAGTTGAATTGCTGCGCCTGCTGGAACTATGACCCTGCAAACTTTCTTCGACAACTTCGCGCTTCTCGCAGACGCGCCGAACGGAGTGCAAAAGCTTCGTGAACTCATTTTGCAATTAGCCGTTGAAGGAAAGCTAGTCTCTCAAGATTCAAGTGATGAACCTGCGTGTGCGTTGTTAGATAAGATCAAGACAAAGCAGGTCTGTCTAATCAAAGAAAAGGTAATGAAGGGGATTGACGTTCAGCCACTTGTAGAGGTTAATAGTCTGCCCTTTATTTTGCCTGATGGTTGGCAATGGACGCGGCTCGGATCAATCTCACAAAAACTAGGCGCGGGAAGTACACCACTAGGTGGCAAAAATGTTTATCAAGACAATGGCGTGAAGTTTCTCCGCTCTCAAAATGTTTGGAATGCTGGATTGCAGTTGGATGGTGTGGCTTATATCTCAGAAAAAACCCATCAAGATATGAGCGGCACTCATGTTGAGTCTGGCGATATACTTTTGAATATCACAGGGGCTTCAATTGGACGCAGTTGTGTTGTACCAGAAGATTTAGG
>JANOGZ010000635.1:0-3607 GCA_031406255.1 Pyrinomonadaceae bacterium
ACCTTTTACCACCTCGCAGCTGCAAATCATGCTGCGGATGCTGATCAGCAAAGCGAAGGGTTCATAGGAGAAGCTTCCGTTGGCGAGATCAGACCTCTCTTCCGCTAGAGCGCGAGATGCAGAGGGGGAGGAAGATCGCTATGAAACAGAAAAGACCGCTGCTGCGGCCACTCCTGCCACTGCCGTCATCGCTCCGGGTGCGTCCGCGTGGAAGCTTTTTTTCTGTACTGCTTTTCTGCGCTCTGGTGCTCTTCGGCGGCGTCGCCCCCACCGGTCGCGCGGCCGCTACAGCGGGGCAGTCCGGACGCCGCACGCCGAAGCCGAGCGAACGACCGCAACCGAGCCCGACGCCGCCGGCCGGAACGACCGCGCCCGGCGCGGCTTCGACCCCGGCGCCGGGAGATAAAAAGCCCGCGGCGCTGCTGTCGCTTATCATCTTCGAATTCGACAATCAGTTTCTGAGCCTTCCGTTCAACTCTACCAATCTAGTCCTCAACAGCTTCGCGAAGCGTTTGAGCGAATCACCCGATGTGTCGTTCAAGATCGAGGGAAAGCTCGACCGCAAGGGCGCTATCAAACGTGCGAAGGCCGAAACCGAGTCTCATGTAGTGCTGGTGCAGCTGGAAGAGGAATCGGCGATCGGCGGCCGGGAGAGCATCGGTCAGGTGAATCCCGCCACGATTGCGGTTAAAGTTTACGTCTACGCGCCGGTCGAAGGGACCTTGAAGATGCAGGATCGTATCTCTCAGCGCATCTACCGACCGACGACGAGCGTCGGAGGGGTTCGCGTTCCCCTGCCGGTGCCGCAGCGCGGGCGCACGCCCATCGAAGACAGGCTCGAACAGGCCGGACGCGACGCGGCCGATCGGCTCATGAGCAAGTTCAGCATACGCCAGCCGCCGGAGACCCGCTGAGCACGAGCGGTGGCGTCGCACATGCGGAGCTCGGGCGCCGCTGCGGAGGGGAACATCAAATCGGGAAAAGCTATGGAGAGGGGTAAGTTCCGGGCGATCCGTTGCAGGATGTGGGCGATTATTCTCTGCTCGTTAGCAGCCGTCGTGCCGGGTCGCGGTATGGCCGAAAAGAATTTGAGCGCGGGAGAGGCGCGCCGTTTGATCGCGCGTGTGGCGGGAAGCGAATTGAAAACCGGCGCGGTGCGCGTCAAGAGTATCACTCCGGCGGGTGCGGCGGTAGAAGTCGCGGCGGAGATTGAGACGGCGTTTCGCTTCACCAAAGACGAAACCGGTAGATGGCGCGCGATCGGGGTGAGAACCGGCGATCGGACATGGGAGGAGTTGGAGCTACTCGTCGACGCTGCTGGAGCGGAGGTGATAGACCGGGCGCGCACGCTGCTGGAGGAACTCGTCACGCAGTTTGAAGCGCAGCAGCGCGCGGGGCATGACGTGCCCGAAATCAGACGGGGCGCGGTGCGCATCAAAGAATTTTCCCCGCTTCTTTCATCAGCCGTGGCGGTCGCGGAAATAGACATGGTGTTTCGTTTCGCGAGAGATGAGCGAGGTAAGTGGCGGGTGGCGGAGATCACATCCGGCGATGAGAAGCGGATCAGCGTAGATTCGCTGCTGCGCGCCGTCAACGCGGCGAAAAGCGCGCGCGCGCGCATGGAACTGGAAAAGCTGGCGAGTGCCCTTGAGGTTTTCCGGCGCGAGCGCGGATTCTACGTCGTCGCGAGCCAGCAAACCGTGCTCGTTGATCACCTTAGTCCCCGCTACGCGCCGCGCGTGATTCGTATCGATCCGTGGCACCGGCCCTACGAGTATGAGGGCGCGCGCGACCGCTTCCGTCTGCGGTCGCTCGGCGCGGATGGCACGGCCGGCACCTCCGACGACATCGCGGTCACCAATCGGAACTGACCGTTTTCGTTCGACAACCCCAATTATTTATCAGACTTCAATTTCAAGCCCTTTCTACCCCGCTCCCGGCTTCATTATTCCCGGCGGGTGTTCTTACCGCTGCGCGGCTCTCGTGCCTCACCTGTTTCCTTAAATCTCGGAGCGCAAACGGTTAAGTGCAAACGATAATCTGCTTGACGCACCGCGAGCGCGGGTGTTAGGTTTCGCTGGTGGCCCCTTTCCGAGAGAGGGCCACGAGCAGAAGTGTCGCACGCCCCGCGCTGTCCTTTCCCCTTGCGCGTAAGCTGGTGGATTCTCACGGATGGCGTCTGTCCTCGAAGGAGAACGGTTTTGATCACGGGACGCAAACTGCTGCTTGCGGATGATTCGGTTACTATCCAGAAAGTCGTGAGCTTGATTTTTACGGATGAAGGGCTCGAGGTCGTCACGGTGGGCAACGGGGATCATGCCTTACAGCGGCTCGAAGAGGATGCGCCCGACATCGTGCTCGCAGATGTTTTCATGCCCGGCTTGAACGGTTACGAACTATGCGAGCGCATCAAAAGCGACGAACGTTTCAGGCACATACCCGTCCTGCTTCTCGTCGGTACGTTTGAACCTTTCAACGAAGCGGAGGCGCGCAAAGTTGGCGCGGATGATGTCTTGACCAAACCTTTTCAATCTATCAGAGAACTAATCGGCAAAGTCGGCTCGCTCCTCGGCGGACGACCAGCGAACGAAGAGACCGCGACCGAGACTTCACCCCCGAGAGCGCCAGCGGCCGATGAACTCTACCACACTGTCGCCAGCGTCGAGACTCCCGCGCCGCCCGCCGCTCCGGCGGCATCTCCCTGGAATGACGCGAGCGATGCCGCGGCGGCTGCCGGGCAGCCCTCGCCTCCCCGCTCGCCGCTGGCGCCGGTTGATGCCTATGCCGATTTCGGGATGGACGATCAAACAATCGAAGTTACACCCCCTCGAGTAGAGCTCGACGCCGACAGTAAAGGCGCTGATACCAGGCGCACTTTCGAGGAAGCAACGCCACCCTCTCCACCCGCAACTTCGTTCGCTGTGACCGGAAATACTGCGCAAGCCGAAACGCCGCTTGCGGATGAAACGGACGCATCAGACCGGGGACATGAATCCCGACCCTCTATCACGATGAAAGAAAAACAAGAAGATACGCCGATCGCTCAATCTGGTTTTTCCTCGCACGTTGCGAGCGCCAACGCCGCTGATGATGCGCTGCTTGATCTGGGCGAAATCAGAGCTCCTTCGGCCGCCACCGACGCCGATGATTTTATTCTCGACCTGGCCGATGAAGCGCCCGCCGCCTCTCCTGCTGCGCCCGTCGCAGAAGCACAAACAGAGGCCCGGACGGGTGGCGCGGGCCCTCCAGCTGGCTTCGAGGCCACTTCTGCGGGGGGTGAACCCGCCGGTTTCGCGCGGAGCCTCACTTCCACGGAATTCACAGATACCTCCTCGGCGGCCGTGGTGGATTACGTGGCCGCGCCGCCTCTTGCAGGAAAGCGTGAAGCGCCGGCAGATGCAAAAGAGGAGGGTTCATGGGCGGCCCGGCCCACATCACGGGAAGCGGAAGGGCCGAGCGCCGCGGCAGCGGCCCCGCAAAGCTCGATGGGCGCGCCGGGCGGTGTTGGCAGAGGCCAGGCGATAACGCTCGATCAACTGCCGCCCGAAGTGATCGATGCGATTGCGCGTCGCGCCGTCGAACAGCTGTCGGAGAAGGTGGTGCAGGA
>JANOGZ010000651.1:0-3234 GCA_031406255.1 Pyrinomonadaceae bacterium
GAGCGCCACTGGCGCAAGCGTTGGTCACTGTAATGGTGTAGACGCCATTTGTCCTCACCGTCAAGTCCCCGCGCGTCCGACATTACTGCCCCTCTCTCCACCCGTGACGCCGGAGGCGCCGCGCACGCTTCAGAACGCCGGCTGGCGAGCAGACTAGCACGAGCATTCAAGCAGCGAATCACGCGCCGGGCTCTCACCACACAAGCTGCACCACCACGTCACCTAAATCTCGCGCTCCGCTCAAGAGTAAAAGAAATCTTCTGATGCAAAGACCTGATTTCGTAGCTCAAGAGTTTCTATCACTCAACATGAATCTAACAAGTCAGCGGACCGGATGCGCAATAAGCCTGTCTTTCATTCGTCAACTTGTATGCTTGTGTGGTTGTCCGGCGCGCCGCTCGACGGTCGCTGTCATCCTGGAATCGTCTGATAAATTCCGGCGACGCGCGACGGCTGCGCCGCCAACCTATCGCGGACTTCCACCGGGCCGGGAGAGCGCCCCGGTTAGCATCACAGGGGCAATAGAAATTTATGTTTCTCAGTGGTAAGCTTGCACACGGCAGCGAACAAGTCTGTACGTATATGATGGTCACTGTAGGCACTCATCTCGGCCGCTACAAAATCCTTCTCCCCTTAGGCGAAGGCGGGATGGGAGAAGTCTACCTCGCGCTGGATTCAACCTTAAACCGTAAGGTCGCCCTCAAGCTGCTGCCCGCGTTCGTCAATCCGGACGACCTCCCCCTGCGCCGCTTCAGGCAGGAGGCGCTCACCGTCTCGGCCCTCAATCACCCGAACATTATCACCATTTACGAGGTCGGACAGGTTGATTCGACGCACTTCATCGCCACCGAGTTCATCGACGGCGTGACGCTGCGCGCGCACCTGGCGATCACACCGATGATCCTCACCGAAGCCCTCGACGTCGCCATCCAGGTCGCTTCGGCGCTCGCCGCGGCGCATGCGGCCGGCATCACTCATCGCGACATCAAGCCCGAAAACATCATGCTGCGAGCGGACGGCTACGTCAAAGTGCTCGACTTCGGATTGGCCAAGCTCGGCGCGCGCCGGGGGGCCGACCCGACCGGGCCGACGCTCGTCACTACCGCTGACGGCATCCTGCTGGGAACGGTCGGCTACATGTCGCCGGAGCAGGCGCGCGGGCTGGAGGTGGATGCGCGCACCGACGTCTGGAGTCTCGGGGCGGTGTTGTACGAGATGGTCACGGGGCGCGTGCTGTTTACGGGGGCGACGAGGACCGATGTGCTGGTGTCGATCCTGGATCAAGAGCCGGCGGCACTCTCGGCCTACGTCGACGAGGTGCCCGAGGAATTGGAGCGGATCGTGTGGAAGGCGCTGCGCAAGGAGCGCGAGGAGCGCTATCAGACGGTGAAGGATCTGGCGCTTGATCTGAAGAACCTCAAGCAGGAGCTGGAATTTAAAGCCAAACTGGATCGCTCCACGCGAGCGGAGTTAACCGGCCGGACGACGCTTGCCGGCAGCCGCGCGCAGGTGGCATCCATCGAGGTTGCTAAAGTGAACACGATCGGCGCCGCGTCTGGCGCCGAGTACACGGTGGGCGAAATCAGACGCCCTCAGAGCAGCGCGGTGCGGGCCGGGGCGGCGCTCGTCATGGCCGTCGTGATGACCGTTTTCGCGTACCTCTACTTCGCCAGAAGCGGCGAGGCGGCGATAGATACGGTGGCGGTTTTGCCCTTCGTCAACGTCAGCGGCGATCCGGACACTGAATACCTCTCGGACGGGATCACCGAAAGCCTCATCAACAATCTCTCACAGTTGCCAAATTTGCGAGTGAAGTCGGGGATTTCCGTCTCCCGCTATAAAGGGCAGCGGGCAGATCCGCAGACGGTGGGGCGCGAGCTGGGTGTGCGAGCGGTGCTGACGGGGAGGGTCGTGCAGCGTGGCGACGGACTGTCGATCAACGCCGAGTTGGTGGACGTGCGCGATAACACTCATATCTGGGGCGATCAATACAACCGCAGTTTCACGGAAATCTTTACGACACAGGAGGAGATTTCACGGGAGATATCGGAGAAGTTGCGGCTGAGGCTGACGGGCGAGGAAAAACGGCGGCTCGCCAGGCGTTATACCGCGAGCACGGATGCTTACCAGCTTTACCTGAAGGGCCGCTATCACTGGAATAGAAGGACCACCGAAGGGATCAGTAAAGCGATCGAGTACTTCCAGCAGTCGATCGCGATCGACCCGAGTTACGCGCAGGCTTACGCCGGGCTGGCAGACTCCTACGCCCTGCTTCCGTTGAACACCACCATACCTTCAAGGGAGGCCCTCCCGAAGGCGAAGGCGGCGGCAACGAAAGCGCTGGAGTTAGACGACAGGCTCGCCGAAGCTCACGCCTCGCTGGCCTACGTTAAGTACCAATTCGATGGGGACTGGCCCGGCGCTGAGAGGGAATTCAAGCGTGCCATCGAGCTGAACCCGAACTACGCGACGGCCCACCACTGGTACTCCAACTATTTATCGGTCAGCGAGCGGCACCCGGAGGCCATCGCCGAGATGAAATTGGCGCAGGAATTAGAGCCGCTCTCGCTGGTCATGAACGCGGGCGTGGGATGGGCTTACTACTACGCGCGCCAGTACGATCAGGCGATCGAGCAATTTCGAAAGACGCTTGAGCTGGACCCAAACTTCAACCGGGCGTACACCGGACTCGGAGTGGTCTATGAGCAGAAGGGGATGCACAGCGAAGCCGTCGCCGCCTTACAACGGGCGCGAGATCTCTCCGGAGGCTCGCCGTTGATAGTCGCGTTTCTCGGACATGCCTACGCGACGGCGGGGAAGCGTAGCGAGGCGCGCGCGGTGCTCAGCGAATTGAAAGAGCTGTCGGCGCGCGGTTACCTCTCGTCACCATATTACACAGCGATGATCTATGCCGGCCTCGGCGAGCGGGATCAAGCGTTGCAATGGCTCGAAAAGGCCCATAAAGATCGGTCTTCGGGGCTGGTCTGGCTCAGAACACATCCGGTCTGGGATAACCTCCGCGCTGATCCGCGGTTCGACGACCTGATGCGGCGCGTCGATCACGCGCCATAAGCAATTTGATCACTACCCTGCAATGCACATCCACCGCGAGCGTCACCCGAGCGACACGACAAACAGAATTTCAAAAACGATCTATCGCTTCAGATGTATTACCGAGAGCGAGCGTAACCCTCAGGATCATTAGGCCGAGGGCAGATTCTTCCGGGAGCGGTG
>JANOGZ010000692.1:0-5966 GCA_031406255.1 Pyrinomonadaceae bacterium
TGCTGCCTGATGAAATCGCTGCTATCGGTCAATAATATTTCGGCCGGCCGCGAGGGCCACCGAAATTTGCATCACGACGGACGGTCCACTTGCTTCCCTGGACCGACCTTTCACGAGAAGGCCCCTTCATAGCTTCGGCAACCCCCGCACTTACCCTGCGACTGACAATCGTATGGAGCATCCAGCCCCGAGCGCCTACCAAACCTATATAGACGCGCGACGGAGCCGGTTGGTTAACAAAATTTTTGGGAATTTCAGGGGGATTATTAAGTCTAAACGCTTCGGCTGCCTCTTTCAGACATTCAGAGGCTGCTTCCAGCCAATCCGGTAGCGTACCGTCAGGGTGAGTCCCAGACTCGTCATGACGATACCGGCGACAACCAAAGGCCATACGTAAGGAAGGGTAAGAACGATCGTCCAAAAGGACGCGCCGAGCAGTAGCGCCACTGACTCAGAACGTTTTTCCTCAGAGAGAAAACGCCGTTGCAGCCAGCGCCCCGTCGCTGCAATGACCACGACGCGACCGAACAGGAACGCGACCGCCAGCAGGAGGAGCGCCATAATGCCGACCAGCGCGCCGATCGCCGGCGGTAATAATCTCAGCGATACGGGGACGCCGAAACCGATCACGATGGCGCCGACCAGACCGACCGCCGCGACACGCAAACTGGTCAGTTGCAGGCGCGACGCCGCCCGGCTAACCGTGCCGGGAGCCGCCGCCGTCAGCGCCAGCGACACGATAAACCAGAAAAGAATTGCTAGCAGCCGCTGCCCCAGGTACGCAAGCGACCAGCGCGGCGTGAGCAGCGACGCCGGATTGCGCGCCATCGCCCGCAACTCCTCCTCGTATCCGGCATACATGATCGTTTTGCTGGTCGGATTGCGCCCCGGCGCGGTCTTGCCATGATGATACGCGCCGCCGAGCACGATCACATCGCCGCCGATATATGATCCCGCGCGTTGTGTGACTGACCCGCCGACCGCAGCCACGTCGCCTTCGACACGCCCCTCGACGATCACGTCGCCGCCAAACGCGACGACACCGTGCTGGACGCGGCCGCTGACGATGACCGACCTCCCGAGGCCGAAGACATCGCTGGCCGTTTCTCCTTCGACGACGAGCGGCGCGTGGTCGCCCGTGTCGTCATGAAGTGCCTCTTCCTGCGCGCCGACGACAACCACTGTGGCCAGAAGCAGGAGAAGGATTCCCGCGCTGCGCTGCGCCCGGCAGAGCACCGAGCCTAGATTTAAGCGCTCATAAAGGAGAAGCTCGTTCACGGTTCTTGTGCACCAGAGCGATCAGAAGATAGGTCTTCAGTCTACTGACGGCCGTGTACTAATACTAAAAGCAAGTATTCACTCGGAGATGCGCGCGGCGCGGCGATGGTATCTGGCGATCAAATGCAAGAGGAGAATAATGGCGCCCGCAAAAAGCATCCACTGGAGCAACCCGAGCGGGTTCGGCTCGGCAATCAAACTCCCGCCAACGGCTCGCAAAATCACGATCACTCCGGCACACGCATCCGCGCACGCATAGCCGATAATCCATAACACGCTGGTGAGGGCGCGCACGACGGCGATAACCGGTCCGATTACTGCGTCGAACATGCTCGCGCCGAGCAGTACGAAAGTAGCGGCCGTTAACATCACGCAAAGCGTCAGAGCGCGTTTGCGTTCCAGGCCGTGTCGGATGCCCCGCATGTCTGACTGCGCGCGCGCGGTCACGACCCGGGCAAAATTTTTCGGGAGCGCGACAATATTCTCATGCGCTTCGCCGAATGCGTTATCGAGCAGACATAGCAGACGCCGCTGCTCGATGAGCGTCGCGGCGCAGGAGGCGCATCGCTTTGTATGCTGCTCGAAGTGCGACGCCTCGGCGGCGTCAAGCTCGCCGTCGAGATAGGCGGCCGTAGACGCGCTCTGACCGCAATAGTTTTTCTCTGATGATTCCTTCGCCACTCTTCTACCCGCTTTACACACTCGTGATGCCGCGCCGCATGAATTCCACACGCATCGCCTCGCGCGCGCGGAAGATGCGGTTTTTGACAGTGCCGAGGGGCAATTCCGTCACTTCGGCGATTTCGTCGTAGCTCAGATCATGCGCATGGCGCAGTTCGATCAACTCTCGATAGGCTGGGGCGAGCGCCTGCACTACTTCCTCGATTTCCGCGCGGCGCTCTGCCTTCTCGCTTTCCTGCTCAGGCGTCAGCCCCAGGCTGGCGAAAGGCTTTTCATAGGTTTCGCCATCCGCTTCGCCATTGAGATCTTCTGTTCGCGTGGAGTGACGCCGCAGATGGTCAATGGCCGCATTATGCGCGATCCGATAGATCCACGTCGAAAATTTGTATTCGGAGCGGTAGCGTTCGAGCGAACCGTACACTTTAATAAATACTTCCTGAGTCAGATCAAGCGCCGTATCGTAATCTCCGACCATCCGATAGACGTAGGCCACGATCGGCCGTTGGTAGCGACGCACGAGTTCCTCGAAGCCGTCTTCGCGCCCGGCGAGGGCTCGCTGCACCAGGTCGCTGTCGCCAATTGCGGTGAATTTTTCCAGTCGTGTAGCAAATGCGTTCATACGTAGATGCTCTGATGTTACGCTCGCGACGTGGCAAAAGTTTCAAGACCGGCGGCCGATGGCCCGTCGAAACGACCCCCGCCGCGCGGCCTGTACGCAGTTATTGCGCTCAACTCCACGCCAGTGCGGCGAGGCCGGCGGGCGCCGCGATCAAGTTGAAGTCGATATCTCGGGAGGGGAACGAAAGGCGCAGGTCTTCAGCGACAAGCGTGCGCGGCGGCGCCGAGAGCGTTTCTTCGATGATCGCGCTCGCTTCGCGCTCGTCCAATCCGCTGCCTGCCACGAGCAGCTTTTCAATAGTCTCAGTCGGTGCGCCGTCGCCGCCGCTCTCGCCGGAAAGAGACGCGATACGATCACGGTAAAAAAGAAGGAAGCGATACAATTCGTCAGCGCGGTCTGCTTCTTCGCAGGTTATCCCGCGCACGAGAAGCGGCTCACCGTTGCGCAACAAAAAGACTGTAAACCCCTCTCGATAGGCGCTCACCAGGAGCGCGTCGGCCGGCGTATGATCTTTCATTAGCCACCAGGCTTCGCCCATGTGACGTGGCAGAATGAGACCCACCTGCCATCCGAGGGCGGCAAACACTTCTTCATATTCCGCCAGCACTGAAAGATAGACGGCGCTCACAAGGTAGCGCGCACGTCCCTGCGCATCGGGCCGTAAGCGCTGGCGACCGACGCGTAATACTTCGAGCGGCGCGCCCATCGCACGCTCGATTTTCCAGCGCAGCATCTCTTCCAGTTCCCCACGGGAGACGGGCGTCGTCTCAAGTGTCAGGATCGAAGTGCGCGTCGCCGCTTCCGGCAGGGCGGCGGACCATTTGTGCTGTTTGAGCAACCCGGCGCTTGTTACCAGTTCCGCCACAATGTCGGCCAGATCATTCACGTTCGAGATATTGCTTTCGACAAAATCCGGGCGCACAAGCCCTTCGGGCAGCGCGGCGTAACCGGCGCGGCGGACCACCAGGGCGTCGCCGCGGCGGTGGTCGAGCGCGACCACACCGACGCCGTCATCGGCGAGTCCGACAGCCGCCGAAGGCAGCCGCGGATTAACAAGCATCTTAAATGGATTGAGGGAAGGCATCAGTAAAGGTTTTCAGGAAAGCCTCTTCAGCAAACGGTGATTGATAACAGGCGGTCACCAGCGGGTGCAATCATTGTAAGATGACCCGTCCGAGGCCGTGTCCGGCGAGGCGCTACAAACATTAACGATTCCCTGCCCGCCTTCGGAAGAATTCGGATCTTCGCCGGCCACGGTGATCCAATCCGGTTGCCCCGTCATCGGATCATCGGGTATTTCGCGCATGTATCCGGCGCTCACCAGGTCATCGAGCGACTGCGGCAGTTTGCCCTTATCGGCCCCATACTGATCGAGCATCTTGCGCATCTGAAACAGATCATCGCGCAAGACGGCTTCGCGCGCATGAATGATCGTGCTGGTGTACTGCGGCATCACGATCAGGGCGAGAATAACGATGATCGAGATGACGATCATCAATTCAAGCAGCGTGAAACCGGAAGGCAAGGAAGAAGTCGCTGTCAGGTGATCGCGGCGCCATAAAGAACAGCGGGGCGAAGGTCGCCGACGGCAAGCGACCGCTAACGGGCGAACGGTCCACGCCGCCTCCTTTGCTACGCTTTCAGCCCTCTGTTTTTCACCAATCACTATAATTCTCTCCGTTGAGCGCCGTGCCGGTGGCTTTCGAGCGCACATCAAAAACATTTTCGCCACCCCATGAGGAAGCATCAGCCGCATCGTACGTCGAGCGCTGATCCCACTCGGCCGTGCCCGTGATCGGATCAACTGGAACAGCGCGCAGGTAAACCTTTTTCTTGAGCGACACGAGCTTATTGTCGGTCGCCTGCGGCCCCTGTGTGCCGCCGACAGCTCCGGCCAGTCCCGCGCGCGGCACGACGTTGACGCCCTCGACCAGCGACTCGAGCGTCGGCGGGAAATGATCCGGATTGTCCACGCTGAAGATCGTGCAGTCGCTGATCACGACCTTGCTGCGCGGGTCGATGAAGACCTGCGGGGCTCCCGGTTGCCCCGGGTTTTGCACCGGCGGCGCGGCGGTGGCGCCCCCGGCGCACTGGATGCCGATCGTGTCGCGGTGGAACTCTTTGATCGCCTCGCGCATCGTGCGTAAGCTCTCGCGCAACTGCTGCTCGCGCGCACGCCTGACGCTGGTTTTGACAAGCGGGATGACGCCAAGCGTGAGGATCGTCATCACCGTGATCGAGATCACAAGCTCGATCAGCGTCCAGCCACCCGAATTACAAACGGGTGCGGCGGATTTGTGCAGACGCGGGCGAGACCGCCACCGAGCAGTATTCAGCAGGAAGCAAAGATTACCTCTTCCCGGCATGCCTTCTGCCCGCTGTCCTTTACCTCTCCGCCTGCCGCTCATTTCCATTTATGGCTTAACCTTTAAGAGACTTTGCATGACCTGCGTGTGGATGGTGCGTCCATCGGCGGCGATCAGATGCACCTTATCCGTATCGAATGTTATAGCGCTCTCTCCGGCCGCGATGGCTTCAATCTCGATCAACAGAAGGATGCCCTGGCCCGTCAGCGGCGGCGCTCCCGCCGCCGGCGCGACCGAGATCAACAGTACGCCTTTCGGGTCGACAGACTGGGTGATGGTCGGCGAGGCGCCGCCCGCGCCATCCCCCCCGAATAACGCGCCTTTCGAAACGGAGCGCACGGTCGCTATTCGTGGATCAAAGCGGAGCGTCGCCGCGGCGAGACCGAGCGGCGCATCAGTCTTCAGCATAAGCATTAACCACCGCTTTTCGCCGACTCGAAGTTCCTCCTGCTCCGGCATGAGCCGCAAATCGGCGATGCTCACTTCCGGCGGTGCGACAGCGACGTTCGTGCTGATCGCCGCCTCCTTTTTTTCGACCGGTGGTTTTGCTTCTCCCGCCGTCGCAGGACCCGGAGAAGCGATCTTCGGTTGAGTAGTGGTTGTGACGATCGCTGGCTGTGGCACGGCCGATGCGGCAGGGATCAAACTCGCTAGCTGGAGCGCTTGCTTGTTAGCCACGACGGCAGCGTTCGCCGTCTCGGTGTCGGTTGCCTTGGCAGCATCCATCAACACTTTTGGCGCGGGCACATAAGTGGCCGCGTCGGTCTCCGGCGCTGATACGGCCGCGGCGGGCAACTGCGCGGTGACATTTGTCGGGAGCTGACGGGCAGCGGCGAGCTGATCCTCGCGGTCGGCCTGCCTGAGCATCGCTTCGAGGGTGTCGTTGAGCGGCGTCTGGAGCGAGCCGCCCGGGCGAATCACTTCGTCACTGGGGCCGACGTTCGGCGCGCGAATTACGCGCGGGGTGACGGTGATGACCACGTCGATCTGCACATCGCTGCGTCGCGGCGTGCTGAAGAACC
>JANOGZ010000715.1:0-4126 GCA_031406255.1 Pyrinomonadaceae bacterium
GACGCGCTGTGTGAGGTCGCCGATGCACTATCTGACCAGCAAGCGCTCGAAGCACTCCATGCAACGGGCGCAACTCGAACGCAGGTTTTTCTATTCGCGGTTTGGCCACAGGCGGCCGCGAGCATTACCGCCTACACGCTCTACTCCTTCGAATGCTGCGTTCGGGCCGCTGCGGTGCTGGGTTTCATCGGAGCAGGCGGGATCGGATATGAAATTAGTATCTCGATGCGGCTGTTTGAATACGGACAGGTCCTGACGCTTATGGCGACGCTCGTGGGGCTTGTGGCCGCCGCCGATGCCGCCAGCCGTTTGATACGCCGCCGGTTGCACGCCAATGTCCCGGCGGGCTCGCTTGCCCACCAGCGGGTTGAAGACGAAGATAACTCCCGACCGCTCGGGCTGATTACACCACAAGGAAAGAGACGCGTCGCAAGGATAGTTGCTGCTATCGCAGTTGCAGTCAGCTTTTACTTTGCCGGCTATTGGGATTTGGTCTCTGCCGATTCCCGAGTGTTCACGCGTTCAGCCCGGTTCGTCGCAAAGATGTTCCCGCCCGAGCTTGATCCGGTTTTCTTGTACTCGCTGGCCGTGCCGCTAGTTCAGACGATTGGGATCTCAGTGATGGGCACGTTGTTCGGCGTCATAATTGGCACGGCCCTGGCTTTACCTGCCACATCGACGCTGGTTCTTGGTGAAGAAGACGAGAGCGGGAGGCGTTCCTTCCTCGAGCAATCGGCAAGGAGGATTGTCTACCATTCAGCGCGCCTTGTTCTCAACGTTCTGCGCTCCATACCCGAACTGATCTGGGTCCTGGTGTGTGTCCTGGCGGTGGGGCTCGGGCCATTCGCAGGCACTGTCGCCATCGGCCTGCACACCGGGGGCGTACTGGGCAAGCTCTACGCGGACACTCTGGAGGAGGTTCCTGCCCGGCCCATCGAAGCATTGCGCGCAGCAGGCGCGCGACGACTGCAGATACTGGTCTGGGGTGTTTGGCCGCAGGCACGGGCCATGCTTGTCAGCTACACCGTCTTGCGCTGGGACTTCAATTTGCGGGTCTCGACCGTGCTGGGCCTGGTTGGCGGGGGCGGGTTGGGCCTGTCGATCTACAACAACGTTCAGCTAGGGTTTTATCCAAGAGTGTCAACGCTGATCGCGATCATCTATATCCTGGTTCTGATGACGAACTGGCTTGGCGACCGGTTGCGTTCCCAACGCGTTGCTCTGTGAGGGCCATCCGTCCACGAAAAGCCGAAGAGGTGTTGAACGGAAATTTAGGCGGCGACGGACTTCTTTTCGGCGCGACCCAAAAACATTCTGAAATCCGCCACGCTTTTTGCGTGCATTGAGGAGATTGGCAATGGAAGCAGAAGCTTATGATACGATTGTCATTGGCTCAGGCCAGGGAGGCAAGCCACTTTCGATGGCTCTCGCCAAGGCCGGATGGAAAACAGCGATCATCGAGCGTGGGCACATTGGCGGCACCTGTGTGAACGTCGGTTGTACACCCACTAAAACGATGGTAGCGAGCGCGCGCGTGGCTTATCTGTCGAGACGCAGTACGGATTACGGAGTTGATAGTGGATCGGTGACGGTTAACATCGCCGCAGTTCGCCGGCGCAAACAGCAGGTCGTTGAGAGCTTCCGCAATGGAGGGCTTGGGGCGATCGAAAGGACCCAAGGCCTTGACCTGATCAAGGGTGAAGCTTCATTCACCGGTCCACAGTCGCTCGAGGTTCGCTTGAATGAAGGTGGAACTCGGCTGCTGACCGGCGAAAAGATCTTCATCAACACAGGAGCGCGGCCCGCAAATCCGCCGGTACCCGGCTTGGATAAGGTTCCGACTTTGGATTCGAGTTCCATCATGGAACTCGACACGCTTCCCGATCATCTGCTGGTAATGGGTGGCGGCTACGTCGGTCTGGAATTTGGCCAGATGTTTCGTCGCTTTGGTAGTCAGGTGACGATCGTGCAGCGCGACGCTCATCTGCTGAGCCGCGAAGACCCTGATGTCGCTGACGAAGTGGCAAAGATCCTGGAGGAGGATGGCGTCAAACTGTGGCTGAATTCTGAGGTCGTGCACGCTGGGGGCACCGATGGAAGTGTAAGCCTGACGGTGAAAACCGGGGAAAGAGAGACCAAACTGGAAGGGTCACATCTGCTGGTTGCTGTCGGACGGCGGCCGAACACCGACAAACTCAACCTACAGGCGGCCGGTGTCGAGACTGACAGGCAGGGCTTTGTAAAGGTCAATGAGCGGCTTGAGACAAACGTCGCCGGGATCTATGCTCTTGGCGACGTTAACGGTGGCCCGGCTTTCACGCACATCTCTTACGACGACTTTCGCATCATTCGCACGAACCTGCTTGAAGGCGGCGATGCGACCACAAACGGCCGGCTGGTTCCTTACACAGTCTTCATCGATCCCCAGCTCGGTCGAGTGGGGATAACCGAAACACAAGCTCGGGATCAGGGCCTGAACATTCGCGTCGCCAGGCTGCCTATGAGTAGCGTTGCTCGGGCCATCGAGATGAGCGAGACTCGCGGTTTCATGAAGGCGGTGGTAGACGCCGAAACGAAACAGATACTAGGCTGCGCTGTCCTGGGCGTCGAAGGTGGCGAGTTGATGGCCATGTTTGAGATTGCGATGATGGGCCGACTGCCGTACGCGGCACTGAAAGAGGGCATCTTTGCACATCCGACGCTTGCCGAATCGCTGAACAGTCTCTTCATGGCGATGGATGCGTGAAAGTAACTCCTCAGTTATTTGGACTATTCAATTTTCGACGCCCAAAGGACACCCAGTGTTGGCGACTCGAACGAGGCTGACGAAAACTCAATTGATCGAAGCGCTGAAGGAGACGCGCACGCGCACGCTGGAACTCGTCGCCGACCTAAACGACGAGCAGTTGATGGGTCCGCGCCTGGCGATCGTGAATCCACTCCGCTGGGAGATCGGTCATGTGGCGTGGTTTCAGGAGTTCTGGGTATTGCGGCACCTCGGTGGGCAACCGCCCATTCTCGAACGCGGAGACGAGCTTTACGATTCAGCACGGGTCGCCCACGACACACGCTGGGATTTGCCGTTGCTCAAGATAGACGAAACGCTGGCGTATATGCGGGGGGTTCTTGAGCGGGTAATCGAGCAGGCCGGCCGCGAGAGCCGTCTGCTGAGAGATGCCGAAGGCTACGATAAGGATTACTTTCTTCATTTGGTCCTGTTGCATGAGCAGATGCACGACGAAGCGATCACTTACACGCGCCAAACTCTCAGCTACCCGCCGCCCGCAATCAGCGCCGCGGTAATGCAAGTTGAACATATCGCGGAAGTTGATAAGGTACGATTGGCGGAACAAAATCCGATTCTCACTCAGACCGTCAATATGAATTACCTGAGGGGCGACGCGGAGATCCCAGGCGGCAGGTTCATGCTCGGTAGCAACCCCGAAGAAGGCTTTGTCTTCGATAACGAGCAATGGGCTCACGAGGTTGAGCTTGCGCCTTTTGCGATTGCGAAGACTGCCCTGACCAATGCTGAATTCAAACATTTCATAGAGGACGGCGGCTATCGAAGAAGCGAGCTCTGGACCGCGGAAGGTTGGGGGTGGCGCGCGAGCGTCGGCGCCCAGGGGCCGGTCTACTGGCGGCGTGAGGGAAGCGGGCGTTGGTGGCGGCGCAACTTCGATGAGTGGGTGCCACTTGAAGAGCGACTGCCAGTCATCAACGTGAACTTTTACGAAGCGGATGCTTACTGCCGCTGGTCGGGACGGCGTCTGCCGACGGAAGCGGAGTGGGAGCTGGCAGCGAGCGGAGAGCCAACGGCGGAAGGTCGAGGCCTTACAGCGCACAAGCGGCGATATCCCTGGGGCGACGATCCGCCCACGCTCGAACGCGTCAATCTCGATTGGTGTGCGATGGGGTGTATCTCGGTTGACGAATTGCCGGCGGGTGAGAGCGCTTTCGGTTGCCGGCAGATGATCGGAAATGTCTGGGAGTGGACCGCGACCACGTTTGTTCCATATCCGGGCTTTGCTCCAGGACCGTATAAAGAGTACTCCCAGCCCTGGTTCGGTGACCACAAGGTGCTGCGCGGGGGCTGTTGGGTAACGCGCTCACGACTGATTCGCAA
>JANOGZ010000722.1:0-7394 GCA_031406255.1 Pyrinomonadaceae bacterium
TGAATTTAACCTCGTCGGTATCAACCAGGTTCAGATGAAGGAGCAGATCGGGCTGAACTTTGCGACGGCCCTGCGTTCGTTTCTGCGGCAGGATCCGAACATCGTTCTCGTCGGCGAAATACGCGACTTCGAGACGGCCGAGATCGCCATTAAAGCCGCGCTCACAGGCCACCTTGTGCTCTCCACCCTTCACACCAACGACGCCCCCTCCACGATCTCGCGTCTGATGAATATGGGCATCGAGCCTTTCCTCGTCGCCACGAGCGTCAACCTCATTCAGGCGCAGCGCCTGATCCGGCGTGTCTGCGTCGACTGCAAGACGGAACACCCGACCCCGCCGGAGGCATTGATGGAGATCGGCTTCTCGCAAGAGGAAGCACAGCAACTCAAGCTGTACAAAGGCCAGGGGTGCAAGACCTGCAACAACACCGGCTATAAAGGCCGCGTCGGCCTCTACGAGGTGCTGGAAATAACGGATGACATCCGCGAACTGATCCTGATCGGCGCTTCGGCGCTCGAATTGCGCAAGCGTGCCGTCGAAGACGGCATGATCACGTTGCGCGAGTCGGGCCTGCACAAAATCAGAAGCGGCGTGACGACGGTCGAAGAAGTGGTTCGGGAAACAGTGGCTTAACAAGGGACAATATATGCTGCGCGCTGGAATTTTATCACTACTATTACTGAGCCTGATCGCGACCGGTCTTCCGTTGAGCGACTCTCTGGCTTACTGGGGAGAGCGGCCCGCGATCAGCCGTCGCTCGAAAAGCAAACACTTTCGCCAGCGTCATTCGCGCGCGTGGTGGCGGCGACGGCGCGCGCGGTTGCGCCGCAAACGTGCTGCGCTTCGGCGACGCCAGTATAGCTTCGCGAGCGATCGCGCACGGCGTAGCCCGGCGCCAAATCTCGTGCGTCCGTCGCACACCCCATCAACAACCACCGCGGCGCTAACGCCTGCCGCGGCGCGCCCGCCGGTTACTTTGACGTTACCGCCTTCGTGGAGCGCTCAGGGGGCCGGGGCGACTTCGGGTGAGATGAGATTTACCGTTCGGTCTTCCGATGGAAGAACGATGGGCAAAGCAGTGCTCGCACCCTTCGTTGCGGCCGGCGCCAGTGGTCTATCGGCGACGGCGACGCCCGCCCGGGCGAAGTCGCTCGGCGGCGTAGCGCATGTGTCCCTGCGCCGGATGGTGATCGACCGGATGATCACAGAGGGCGGATGGGTCAATAACGATATGGAGCGTGAGGTTGACGGGCGCCGCGTCTTCATCGTGCTCGCGCAGAGCGGCGCGGCCGGCCAGCCGCAGCAGTCCTGGATCTTTTATTTCACAGAGGTCGATGGACGGCTCTCTGTTTTAACCACCACCGCACCGCTCGAATACGCCGCGTCGATGGCAGCGGAATCCGAACAGGTTGTGGCTTCACTGCGCGCGCGGAGCGCCACCGCCGCGGCGGTGGCGGCGCAAACCACTCGCTGATCGATCCGTCTTTAAGAGACCTGCGCGCGTCGCTCTCTCGCCTTCAGCCTGTCAGGAGGGCGCGCGCATAACTTCATCGCAGTCAGATCACATCACAAAATCTACACAGGAAAACAGTCATGGCAGCTAACGAATCATCACTGGGCCAAATCACGCTCTCGGATTTGCTGAAGAAGCTCACCGAGTTGGGCGGGTCAGACCTGCATCTGACGACCAATTGTTCGCCGCAGGTTCGCGTTGACGGTCACCTCAAGCCGATCGATGGCGTTCGGGTACTCACATCAGCCGACACGAAGCAACTCGCCTACAGCGTCCTCACCGACGCGCAGAAGCATCGCTTTGAGGAAGCTCTCGAACTCGATTTTTCGTTCGGCGTGCGCGGCCTGTCGCGTTTTCGCGCCAACCTCTTCAATCAGCGCGGCGCGGTCGGCGCGGTCTTCCGCGCCATCCCTTACGAGATCAAAAGCTTCGAACAACTGAGTTTGCCTGCGGTCGTTACCAAGATGTGTGAGCGCCCGCGCGGCTTGATTCTGGTGACGGGGCCGACCGGCTCCGGTAAATCCACGACGCTCGCGGCGATGATCGATAAGATCAACCGTGAGCGCCATGACCACATCCTGACCATCGAAGACCCGATCGAGTTTCTGCACAACCACAAATCGTGCGTCGTCAATCAGCGCGAAGTCGGAGCAGACACGCGCGGCTTCGCCGAAGCGCTGCGCACGGCTCTGCGGCAAGACCCCGACGTCGTACTGGTCGGTGAAATGCGCGACCTTGAGACGATCGAGTCAGCGCTGCGGATCGCCGAGACGGGCCACTTGACGTTTGCCACCCTCCACACCAACAGCGCCGCTTCAACCATCAATCGTATTATCGACGTCTTCCCTGCAGGCCAGCAGTCGCAGATTCGCGCGCAACTGTCGCTCGTGCTCGAAGGCATACTTTGTCAGTCGCTGCTGCCGCGCGCCGAAGGACACGGGCGTGCGATGGCGCTCGAGATCCTCGTGCCCAACGCTGCTATTCGTAACCTGATCCGCGAAGATAAGATTCATCAGATTTACTCGATGATGCAGACGGGCCAGGAAAAATACGGCATGCAAACCTTCAATCAGGCGCTCGCGACGCTTTATCACAAGCGTTTGATCACGATGGACGTGGCCATGCAGCGCTCCTCGAATACGGATGAGTTGCGCGATTTGATCGATCATGGCGCCGGGATCAACACAGGAAACGGCAATGCGGCGAAGCCCGGCGCGCACCCTTCGCCTTATGCCCAGGGCCGCCCCGTCGGCGCACGGCCCGGCGCGAAATAAATATTTGCGATTTTAGATTTGCGTTTTGCGATCCGAGCATGTCGTAAAATGCGTTGTCCGCTTCGATCGCTAACCCAACAATCGCCGATCTAACAATCTAAGAGGAGTTTTCACAGATATGCCTACTTACGTCTTTAAAGGCCGGAACCGCCTCGGCGAGGTGATCGCCGGCGAGCGACTCGCAGACAGCCGCGACATCCTGAAGCAGCTTTTGCGACGCGAGCAGGTCATTCTCACTTCCGTGAAGGAAAAGGGGCGCGAGATAGCTGTTCCCAAATTAGGCAGGAGCAAAAAAGTCAAGGCCAAAGACCTTTCCATCTTCACGCGCCAGTTCTCCGTGATGATCGATGCGGGCCTGCCGCTCGTGCAGTGTCTGGACATTATGGGCAGCCAGCAGGAGAACAAGAACTTTCAGCGGGTTCTCACGCAGGTACGGCAAGATGTCGAGGAGGGCTCAACGCTGGCGGCGGCGATGGCGCGTCATCCGAAGGTCTTCGACACGCTTTTCATTAACATGATCGAAGCGGGTGAAGCGGGTGGTATTCTCGATCTTATTCTCCAGCGCCTTTCGACGTACATCGAAAAGATCGTCAAACTGCGGCGCGATGTCGTCTCGGCGATGATCTATCCGGTGGCGGTGATCGTGATCGCGGTCGGCGTGATCGCCGTCATCATGATCTTCGTCATCCCGCAGTTTCAGGCCATCTTCCTCGGAATGCTCGGCCCCGGCGAACAGCTCCCGCTCCCGACGCGCATCGTCGTCGGAATCAGCGATTTTCTCGCCGGATGGGGCGGTCTCGCGCTCGGCGGCGGGCTCGTCGGCGCGGGCTTCGCGATACAATCCTACTACAAGACGACCAGTGGCCACCGCAATCTCGACGCGCTGATGCTCAAGGTCCCGATCATAGGTGATATCTTACGCAAAATCGCGGTCGCGCGTTTTTCGCGGACGCTCTCGACGCTTCTTTCCTCGGGCGTGCCGATTCTTCAGTCTCTCGATATCACGGCGCGGACGGCCGGCAACGTCATTCTCGAAGAGGCGATCATGAAAGTGCGTGTCGGCGTTGAACGCGGCGAAAGCTTCGCTGAACCGCTCAAAGCGACGGAGGTTTTCCCGAACATGGTGTCGCAGATGATCGCCATCGGCGAACAGACCGGCGCGCTCGATGCGATGCTCGGCAAAATCGCCGACTTCTATGAGCAGGAAGTGGATTCAGCGATGGCGAATTTGCTGACGCTGATCGAGCCGGCGATGATCGGCTTCCTCGGCGTCACCATCGGCGGCATCGTCATCGCGATGTACCTGCCGCTCTTCACGCTCGTCGGCAAACTCTCGCAGGGGGGCTAGGTCCCGACGAGACGCGAGTAGTTGATGATCCGGGGCGACCCTGACCAGCGGTTCGCGACAAGCATACTTTCCGACGCCTGTAAGCTGATCCTAAGTACCAGCTTACAGGCGTTTCTCTGTTTCCTTACCGGCGCCTGCAAAGAGAAAGTTATCTTCTGCTAACCTTCACATCCCTCATGATTGCGGAGGTAAGTGCCACCAGCACAAGAGCAATCTCTTTTAAGAGCTGCGCGGAACACGATCAGCCTGTGCGAAGTTCTTCTCTGACGCTGGCGAGGAGTTGGCCGAGCATATTTACGCCGCGCCCGTCGCCGCCGTCCCCCCAGTAAGAGTCGTTCGTCGTGTGCTCGACGAGCATCGCGTCGCCCGTCGCCAGCAGAGTCGCCCGCAGGTCTTCGTGCTGGGTGAATTTCGCAAGCACGGCCCGGCGCATGACCTCATCTTTGACCCGCTCCCAGTCGGCCCGCAACGGTTTACTCCGGACGCGCCCCATCCGTGCCGCGATCATCGGAGACTTCACCAGGCGGATCGCTTCCTCGAACTCCGTTCCCGCAAACTTCTGTGCCTGAAAATAGTGTTCGCTCGTCGGCCAGACCTTCCCGCCGATCTCGATCGGGTAGGGGGCGAAGTTCGAGAAGCAACCAAATGGGTCTTGAACCTTGTAGAACCTGATGATTCGCATCGTCCTGCTCCTTGATTTTACCCACGCCGTGAAGGATTAACCGAACTGGCCGTGTTCGGCTCACTTCGCTAATTCCTCGGCCAGCGCGGTGAGTCGCTCCCGGTATTCGATCTTTTTCAGCCACTCCTGCGGCCAGCAATCCACTCCCAGGTGGGCCCCGACGAATGAGCCCGTCAGGCAGGCAATCGAGTCTGAATCACCCGATGTGACAGCGGCCCTCTGTAAAGCCGCTCTCGGATTGTCCGGATACATCAGAAAGCACAGGAGCCCCGTGGCGAACGCTTCTTCCGCGATCCATCCCGGTCCGGTCGCCAGGCACGGATCAGCCTCGTAATCTGGTTTTGCGAGCGCGGCGTCAAGCCTGTCCAGAACTGCCAAACATTCGTCCCACCCGCTCGCGATAAACTCCTCGGGTGAACCGATCTCCGGTCTCTGCCACAATTCCCCCAGCCAGTCGGCGTGATACACCGATCTTTGCGACAGAGCATAGCTTCTCACCATCTCTGCTAAGGATGGCAGTTCTACTCCCGCCGTGAGTCGCGCGACCGTGAACGCGGTCAAATCCGAAGCGGCCAGCGCCGTCGGGTGTCCGTGAGTGAGGGCCGCCTGGAATTGCGCGATGGCGGCGCACTCTCTTTCGCCGACACGATGCGCTTCGGTGGTCAGCAATCCCACCGCTGCCACTCTCATGTTGGCGCCGCAACCCTTCGAATGCTTCACCGTCGCCTTGATCCAGGGCTTCCCCGCCTCGAGATTTTCACAGGCTTGCAGACAGGTCATGCCCGGCGCGCGGTTGTTATCCGGCGAATTCAACCATTTGACAAACGCGACGCGAAGGAGCGATTCCACAGCTTGACGTGAGAGATCACGTCGGCTGATGGCCTCCCCCAGAGCCTCCCCGACAGCCAGAGCCATCTGTGTATCGTCGGTTACTCTGATCGGATCACCGGTTAAATCGACAGGCCCGTTGATCGGCCACCGCCCTAATATTTCGTTTACCGAGAGAAACTCTGTCGGCGCACCGAAAGCATCGCCCAGGGCCAGCCCGAACAGACAACCCGCAATCTTGCTTCCCCTCGATATGCGACCCGTTTCCATCTTCCGACCTCCTCCGCAAAAAATATTTCTTGACAGCGTCCAAAGTTAGCGTATGATTTACGCTAAGGATAGCGTAGCGCAGACGCGATCTTTTGTAAAGGAGAATTTCTATGAGCTACAAGGTGCTTCCCTACAGGTACAACATGACGCTTTTCACGGACCTCTACCAGCTAACGATGGGTCAGGTTTACTGGGCGGAGGGCATGGCTGAATGGGAGGGCGTATTTCATCATTTCTTTCGCGCTAACCCTTTTGGCGGCGGATATACGGTGGCGAGCGGGCTGGAAGCGATCATCGATTATCTCAAAAATCTCAGGTTTGCAGCCGATGACATCGACTTCCTCGCGACCATCCCCGGCAACGACGGGAAGCCCGTCTTTCAGCCTGAATACCTGAAATATCTCAGTCGCCTTGAATTCAGCTGCGATGTGGATGCGGTGCCGGAGGGAACGGTCGTGTTTCCCCACGAACCGCTCGTCAGGGTCCGCGGCCCTCTGCTCCAGGCTCAACTCGTCGAAACAGCTCTGCTCACTTTAGGCAACTATGCGACGGCGATCGCCACGGCGGCGGCGCGCATTTCGTGGGCGGCGGGTGACGCGCCGGTCTACGATTTCAGCGCCCGTCGCGCTCCCGGCATGGACGGGTCTTTGACGGCCACACGGAGCGCATATCTCGGAGGCTTTGCCGGTACGTCGAATGTCCTGGCCGCGCAGCTTTTCGGAATCCCCGTCAAAGACATCAAGGGCACGATGGCGCACAGCCTGGTGATGAGCTTTGATACGGAGTTGGACGCCTTCATGGCTTACGCCCGCACGCTCCCTAACAACTGTCTTTTCCTGGTTGACACTTACGGAACCATCGAGGGAGTTCGTCACGCGATAGAAGTCGGGCGGCAACTGCGTTCCAATGGATTTGAGATGCTCGGCATCAGGCTGGACTCAGGCGATCTGGCGCGATTAAGTAAGCGGGCGCGCCGCATGCTGGACGACGCCGACTTTCGCCGGACATCGATCGTCGCCACCAATGACCTGAACGAGTTTCTGATTCAAAGTCTGCGGACGCAGGATGCGGCGATCGCGGTCTGGGGCGTGGGCACCAAATTGATGGTCCCCTCGCTCGCGGGCGTGTACAAGCTGGCCGCGCTACGCAAGCCGGGCGGCGATTGGGAACCGAAGATCAAACTTTCCGATCAGCCGGTGAAGGTTTCCATCCCCGGCATCCTGCAGGTCAGGCGCTACCGGACGATAAACGGTAACGTGGCCGACTGTATTTATGACGAAAGGACGGATCTTTCGCAGGGCGGCACGATGATCAATCTGCTGGACCAGACAAGGCAGATGCGGCTCCCGCCCGCAGCATGGGATCGTTCCACAGTCCGTTCAGAATAAAATTTCCCCGCACGGTTCCTTTTAAACCCGCGTTTTTAAGATTGGGGGCCTGAGCCGCTAAAAGGGGCACAGCTTTCACAAGGTCGGTTT
>JANOGZ010000726.1:0-1835 GCA_031406255.1 Pyrinomonadaceae bacterium
TGCAGTGGATGACCGCCGGCGCGGGCGTCGTCCATTCGGAGATGCCTTCGGCAGAGTTCCAGCGGTCGGGCGGCACGCTGCACGGCTTTCAACTGTGGGTGAACCTGCCGCGGCAGAGCAAGATGATGCGGCCGCGCTATCAGGAGATACCATCAACGAGCATCCCGACCGCGCGGTCCGAGGATGGTCACGTGAGCGTGCGCGTGATCGCAGGCGAGGCGCTCGGGGCGCGAGCCGTGATCGAGACGATGACCCCGATTATGTACTTGCACTTCACGCTCCAGCCCGGCGGTCGCGTGTCGCAGCCAGTGCCGCGAGGGTATAACGCCTTCGCCTACGTCGTGGACGGCGAGGGGTCCTTCGGGGTGGAGGGGGAGCGCGCCGGGGACGGGCAGATGGTGATGTTCGCGGCTGACGGAGACAAGGTGATGATAGTGAATCCGGCGGACTCTGGCGCACCGCTCGAACTTTTGCTGATCGCCGGGATTCCTCTAAATGAACTTGTCGCGCGATACGGGCCGTTTGTGATGAACACGCAGGCGGAAATCCGTCAGGCGATTGAGGATTACCGTCAGGGCCGGATGGGCGCTATAAACTCTTGAATGATCAAAGATGGAAGGAGTAGAAAAGATATGGCACAGGCAATAACAGATAGCACGCGGTCGGCTTCAGGTTCGACCGCGAAGATCGTTAACGTCGTACTCTGGGTTTTGCAGATCGCCGCCGCAGGGATGTTCTTGATGGCGGGGTTCTCGAAACTGTCGGGAAATGAACAAATGGTCGGGATGTTCGAGGCCATCGGCGTCGGGCAATGGTTGCGCTACCTGACCGGCACGATGGAAGTCGCGGGCGCGATTCTGCTTTTGATCCCACGCACGAGCGGCTTGGGCGCACTCATGCTCGTCTGCGTGATGATTGGTGCCGTTATGACGCACCTCTTCATCATCGGCGGAAGCCCATTGATGGCGATTGTTCTCTTAGTCGTCACGGGCCTCGTCGCGTGGGGACGGCGCGAGCGAACGATGAATTTTTTTACTGGGTTACGGTAAAGATAGAGTGTTGGTAACAGCACGGGAGGAAATTCATGATAAGGATTGCCATCATCCTCGGAAGCACGCGGCCTGGTCGCAACGGCGAGGCCGTCGCCAGATGGGTCTACGAAATCGCGCAACAGCGTAGCGACGCCGAGTTCGAACTCGTGGACATCAAAGACTTCAACCTGCCGCTCCTTGACGAACCCGTGCCGCCTTCGCTTGGGCAGTACACGAAGGAGCACACCAAAGCGTGGTCGGCGAAGATAGATTCATTCGACGCTTATGTTTTCGTGACGCCCGAGTACAACCACGGCACTTCCGGCTCGCTCAAGAACGCCATCGATTTCCTCTACAAGGAGTGGCACAACAAAGCTGCGGGGTTCGTCGGCTACGGCAGTGCGCTGGGAGCGCGCGCGGTGGAGCACCTGCGTCTGGTGATGGGTGAGCTACAAGTCGCAGTTGTGCGCGCGCAGGTCGGGCTCTCGCTCTTCACCGACTTCGAGAACTTCAGCGTCTTCAAGCCGGCTGCGCACCACGAGAAGTCGGTCAACGCCATGTTTGACCAGGTGATCGCCTGGGGCGGAGCAAGCGCGCAGAAAGCCAGGGCGCAGGTGGCGCATCTGCATCGGGGACTCTACGCTATATGCCTGACTGAACAGGCAGCAATGAAGCAGGGGCAGACGATCTATGCTTTCAAGCGCGAATTATTTCGTCTGCCCATTCCAGAACATCTCTGGCAGTTAGAGGACTTACCTCTCGCTGCGTAATTTCAGATTACTCATAGCGTAGCGCAATCAGTGG
>JANOGZ010000734.1:0-1455 GCA_031406255.1 Pyrinomonadaceae bacterium
TGCTGCCGTTCACTACTTCCGATTCTTGAACTGCTCGTAAAGCTGCGTGTGGCGGCTGGCGAGCGGAATCTGCCGGCCTTCGATGAAAAGATGCCGGACGGTTGTGCGCGCTTCAAGCAGATCACCGTCAGTGATGACGAGATTGGCGAGTTTACCCGTCTCGATCGAACCCATCCGGTCGGCGACGTTCATGATCTGCGCCGGGTACAGCGTGACGGCTTTCAGCGCCTCGGCGCGCGGGAGACCAAAGGCCGCCGCCATTCCGGCATGATAGGGAAGATCGCGCACATGCGCGCCGCTGTCCCCCGTCGAGATGCAGAAGCGCACGCCCGCCCCGTGCAGCTTCGCGGCGTTCTCGAAGAGCGTGTCGTAAAAATCGTCTTCGCGCGGCGGAAGATCGAGCACGCCGGTCAGAATCACGGGAACGTTGCGTTCTTTGAGGAGCGTCGCCGCTTTCCAGGCATCATTGCCGCCGAGGATGATCGGCTTTAGCTTCATTTCATCGGCGAAGCGCACGGCCGCGCGGATCTCCCGTTCGCGGTCGGCGCGAAAGATCACGGGGCGGTCGCCGCGCACGAACGGAACGAGCGCGGCGAGCACGATATTGGTGTCGGGGCGCGGCAAACTTTTGTCGCGCGCGTAAGCGTCGTGGGCGCGGCCGTAGGCCTCGCCGTCGCGCAGCCACTTGCGCAGTTCTTCGACGCGCCGGTCGCGCGTCGTCACCGCTTCATTAAGATTGACTGTCGGCGTGGGACCGAAGAAGCCCCCGCCTCCCGTACTGACGCGCGGAAAATCTATCACCAGCGCGGCCGACGGCATCACCGCCATCTCGCGCGGCGTCGTGCCGTTGAGATTAACGACGGCGGCCTGGCCGGAAACGAGGCCGCCGAGCGGCATCGTGACGACGCTCGTGACGCCGCTCACGCGCGTCACGTCAATGTGCGCGCTGTGCGGATTGACGGCGACGATCGCCTGCGAATTCGGATTCATGTCACCGATCTCGGTCGTATCGACGGTCGCGCCGACCGCCCCGATCTCGACGAGACCCATCGAAGTCCCGGCATCAATCATGCCCGGATAAACCGTCAACCCGCGCGCGTCTATTTCCTGGGCGCCGGCGGGAGCGGAAATGTTGCCCGCTCCGACCGCCTGGATCCGCCCCTCGCGGATGATTACCGAGCCGCTCTCGATCTCCGGGCCGCTGACGGTGACGATCCGCGCATTGCGGATCACGTAAGCGCCCGGCGCGCCGCTCATCGTCTGCACTGAGACGCTACCGGTCTGCTGCGCTTCCTGCGTGGAGGCGGAAAGCGCCACGACGAACAAAAAGGTCGCGAGAATCGTTGCCGAGCGCACGAGGCGGGTGACGATGAAGCGTGGTCTCTTTTTCATCTAGCGGTGGTCTCCTTCATCCCAGACGTCATCGTCGTGGCTGTAGGCCGTGCGTCTCTCGCG
>JANOGZ010000778.1:0-5200 GCA_031406255.1 Pyrinomonadaceae bacterium
ATCAAGATGGCGAACGGCACAAATTCGCTGCGCCCGGGCTCGTCCGGGCCATTTCCGGGCACCCGCGCCAAGTCGGCGGCGCTGGTCCGCGAGCAGTTTTTTGAAGGCGCAGGATTACCGCGAGAAGGTTCGCCGCGCCAAGGGTGATCCGGCGAAGCTGCCCGCGCGCGATCTGGCGCTCGAAGCCTTGATCGAAGCGCTGGAGGGCCGTCGCGTCGTGCATTTCCACACTCATCGTCATGACGATATTCTGACCGCGCTTCGTCTGGCGAAGGAGTTCGGCTTTCGCATCGTGCTCCAGCACGTCTCCGAAGCCTGGAAAGTCGCGGATGAAATCGCCCGCGCCAAAGCGCCCGCGTCCGTGATCATCATCGACAGTCCGGGTGGAAAGCTGGAGACGATGGATATCAGCTACGGAAACGGCCTCGCGCTCGAACGCGCCGGAGCGCTCGTCGGCTTTCACACCGACGATTACATCACCGATTCGCGATTCTTTCTCCGCTCGGCCGGATTGGCCGTGCGCGCCGGGATGTCGCGCGACAAAGCCCTCTCCGCGATGACAATGGCAGGCGCGCAAATGCTCGATTTGCAAGACCGCGTCGGCTCTATCGAAGCGGGCAAGGACGCCGACTTCATCATCCTCTCCGGCGACCCGCTGAGCGTTTACACGAAGGTGCTGGAGACTTATATCGAAGGGGTCAAGGTCTTTGATCGCAATAATCCGCAGGATCGTCTCTATGCCGTCGGCGGTTACGGGGCCGGACGCGATCAAGCGGTGCATTATGACTGCTTCGAGCATACGGACGGGGAGGGCAACCGCTGATGAGCGCTGCACAACAGATCCGGCTCGTGATGCTTTTCATGCTCACGCTGTTCGTCCTTGTGGCGACCGATCAAGCCTCGGCGCAGCTCGCGGTTCGCGGCGAACTGGTGCATACGATGGCCGCCGGGCAGACGATTCGCGACGGGGTGGTGCTCATCCGCGACGGAAAGATCGAGCGCGTCGGCCCGGCCAGCGAGATCACGATCCCGGCCAACTATAAAACATTGAGCGCGCGGGTCGTCACACCGGGATTGATCGACGCGCACACGGTCGTCGGCCTCGCCGGCTATCTCAATCAGCCTCACGACCAGAGTCAGCTCGAACGCTCGGCGGCGATACAGCCCGAGTTGCGCGCCCTTGATGCTTACGACGCGCGGGAACGACTCGTCGAATGGGTGCGGAGCTTCGGCGTGACGACCATCCACACCGGGCATGGTCCAGGCGCGCTGGTCTCCGGGCAGACGATGATCCTCAAGACCCACGGCGACAATGTCGAGCAGGCGGTGATGATCCCGACGGCGATGATCGCCGCGACACTTGGCAACAGCGGTCTCGCCGAGGGAGGGAAAGCGCCCGGCACACACGCCAAGATGTTCGCGATGCTCCGCGCCGAACTCTGGAAGGCCAAAGAGTATGAGACTAAACTGACGACCGCCAAGGAAGATCAAAAGCCCGCGCGTGACCTGCGCATGGAAATCCTCGCGCGCGTGATCAAGCGCGAGCTTCCCCTACTGGTCAGCGTCCATCGCGCCCACAATATTATGTCTGTGCTGCGCCTGGCGAAGGAGTTCAATATCAGGGTCGTGCTCGATGGAGCGGCCGAGAGCTACCTGCTGACGGATCAGATCAAAGCCGCCGGGGTCCCCGTCATCCTCCATCCGACGATGTTCCGCGCCGCCGGCGAAACCGACAATCTCAGCATGGAGACGGCGGCCACGCTGCGCAAAGCCGGCATCCCGGTCGCGCTTCAGAGCGGTTTCGAAAGCTATGTGCCAAAGACGCGCGTCGTGCTTTTCGAAGCCGCCGCCGCCGCCGCCAACGGTCTTTCCTTTGCGGACGCGCTCGCCACCGTGACCATTGACGCCGCCCGGGTTCTCGGCATCGACAATCGCGTCGGCTCCCTCGAAGCGGGCAAGGACGCCGATCTGGCGCTCTTTGACGGCGATCCCTTCGAATATACGTCACACGTTGTCGGCGTGATCATCAACGGTCAACTCGCCAGCGCCGAAGCGCGGTAAGGGCATAAAATCAGAGCAAGGCTCCGCCGTGTGGTGGTCGCGCCGGAGCATTCATTCCACATGCAGAGGAGATTACGATGAGCGAGAAGCGAAACGAACAGGACAGATCATTTGATGATGAGCAGCAGCAAATTTTCGGCAATGATAAGGCGGCCCCCGAGGCGACGCGCCCGCCGGTAGGCACACAGATCGATCCGGTCGTTCCCGGAGTTGGCGGTGCGGGAAGCTAAGTAACGAACGACGAGAAGAAACCGCCCGCCAAATAGCGCGAAGCGTCCGCCGGAACATGTGAAGAAGGCGCGGTTCTCTCCGCGCGCGCCGGTGTGGCCGGCCACGGCCGCCGAGGCGCGTCCCGTCGTCTCTTCCCGCGAAATTCCGGGGGCCCCGGACACGTCTTGCTTCGGCGGGCCTCTCTTGAGAAAATTCTCTTCCATGAGATCCACTCTGACCATGCTGATCGCCTCCCACCTTGCGCTCTGCCAGGTCGGTTGCACGTCCCGCAGCAGCGACCGCGCAACTGCCCCGGCGCCGCCGCCCCCCGATGCTGTTTCGTCACCCGTAGAGAATCCCTCGCCCCCAGCCGCGGAACCGGCCGCGCCCGTCGTGGAACCGAGCGATGCCGAGGGCTATTTCACCAAAGGCATGGAAGATTACAAGAAGAATCGCGACGAAGAAGCGGTCGCGGCTTTCCAGCAGGCCATTCGTCTCAACCCGGATTTTGGCATGGCCCACTATCGATTGGGCCTCGCTTATGCTGCACTGGGTCAGAAGCTGGAATCGGTCGCGGCTTACGAAAAAGCGATCAAGGTTTTTGAAAAAGCTGTTCGCGCCAACCCGAAGGATCCGGAAGCGCAATTTTATCTGGGCCTGGCCCACAGCAAGCTGGGAGAGCATGAAGAAGCGATCAAGGCATACAAGCAGGCGGTTCGCTTCGAGCCGGATGACAGCGGTAAATATTACGAACTGGGCATCGCCCACTCCAAACTCGTTCAATATAAGGAAGCGATCGCGGCGCTGGAAAAGGCGATCGAGCTCGACCCGAATGATTACCGCACGGATGAGGCGCTCGAAAGAGCCAAGGAAGGCTTAAAGCGGCGGGAGGCGTTCCTGAAGCAACACGAGCGGATGCTGAAGCTGCAGGAGGCCGCTCTGAATCGGCGGAAGCAGAAGGAAGAGACGGAGAACACGAACACGAGTCCCAGCCCGCAACCCAGTCCCAAGCCCACCCCGAGCCCCACATCCCCCTGAGTATGATGACGAAGGCTCATCACGCGGCTCGTGTTAGGGAATTGGCGGCGCGCCCGCGCTCGCTTATAATGTTTTTTCGCTCTGTCACGAGCGGAATGTGCGCGGGAGCTTATCAGTGATCGGGTCGGACCCAATCAGCACAGGCAAGTTTTTCGCTTTAATGCATCTCACCACATGACAACCGGATTATTTAATCAGCTTTTGGAGCCGACCGAGAATGAATAAATTTAAGACGGGGCGCGCGACGGTGATGGTGGTGGAGGACACGATTGATGCGCGCCTCATATTGAGCATGACGTTGCAGCATGCGGGCTACAATGTGGTGACGGCCGCCAACGGTGAAGAGGCGGTCGAGATCGCGACTCGCGCGGTGCCCGACCTTATCCTGATGGATATCAATATGCCGCGCTGCGACGGCCTGGCGGCGACACGCCGCATACGCACGCATCAAGCGCTGCGTAACGTGCCGATTGTAGCCGTGACCGCCTACGACACGCGCGGAATGAGAGAGGCCGCGCGCGACGCCGGTTGCAGCGGGTATCTCACCAAACCGCTCGATTTCGATAAGCTGGGCAGTATTCTGGGGGGCATCTTACACCAAAGCAATCCTGAGAGTTTACCCAGCAGTGCTTGAAGACGGACCGGTCCGCCGGCGGCCCCGCTCTAAATAGACTTCAGGCGCGCTCCGGCATCTATGGGTATCAAACAATCAGCGTCGCCTGCCGTTGCGAAGGAGAGCGGTGAGATGTCCCTCCGCACGGCGCAGCTATCTTTTATCGGGTGCGGCACGATGGCGGAAGCGATCATTGCCGGCCTGCTCAAAGATCAACTCATCACCCCCGCGCAGGTGCTCGCCAGCCATCCGCGCGACGCACGGCGCGCCGAACTCGAAGCGAAATATCGTATCCGCGTCGTCGAAAGCAACCGTGAGGCGGCGGCCGCGCCAGGTCGCCTTCAAGCGGGTAGTGTGAACGAACCCCGCGCGGGCTCGATCGTGGTCCTCGCCGTGAAGCCGCAACGCCTCGGCGCCGTGATGGCTGATTTGAAGGGCATCCTGACGCCGGAACAAATCGTGGTTTCGATCGTCGCGGGAGCACGCATCGAGACGATCGCGGGCGCCTTGCTTCATCCGGCAATCGTGCGCGCGATGCCGAATACGCCCGCGCAGATCGGTCAGGGAATGATTGTCTGGACGGCGACGCCGGAAGTCGGGCCGCGGCAGTGTGAAGAGATAGGCGCGATGCTCGGCGCGCTGGGTCGTGAGATGCGCGTCGACGAAGAGAAAATGATAGATATGGCGACGGCCCTCAGCGCGACCGGGCCGACATACATATTTATGATGATGGAAGCGCTCGTTGACGCCGGTGTGCACATGGGCTTCTCCAGGCACGTCGCCCAGGAACTGGTCTTGCAAACGATGCTCGGCTCCGTCCTCTTCGCGCAGGAATCGCACAAGCACCCGGCTGAACTACGCAACATGGTCACCTCGCCCGGCGGGACCTCCGCCGAAGCCATCTATCAGATGGAAAAGGGCAGCCTCCGCACGGTGCTTTCGAAAGCCGTGTGGGCCGCCTATCAACGCGCCGTGACGCTCGGCCGCAAGTGAGCCACATCGAAAGGCGGCGCGCGCACGTGTCGCATCACGAGGGAGGCACGCCCTCCATCGCCCGCGAAGATTCGGTTAGAGAGGCGGCGGCGTAGTTATGGCATGTGGTTTGATTACTGCACTGGCAGATCGTGCTCGATAAAGGGCCGGTCGGAACAAGGTGGAGAGGGGTTATATGTGGTTGAATAAAGGTAATCCACACGGAGGAGCCCACATATAACCCCTTTTACTTTTGTCCCTCGCCCGCAGCGTTCCTGCGTCAGTTGTTACTTCCGTCATGCGCTC
>JANOGZ010000816.1:0-6893 GCA_031406255.1 Pyrinomonadaceae bacterium
CCACTGACCACTGACCACTGCTGGCTGACCACTGACCACTTTTATGAAGATTCTCTCGATCACCGCCGGGGCAGCGAACATGTACTGCGGCAGCTGCCTCAGGGACAACGCGCTGGCCGCGGAATTGATGGCGCGCGGGCACGATGTGATGCTCGTGCCGCTCTACACGCCGACCCTCACGGATGAGCGGAACGTGAGCCAGGAGAAGGTCTTCTTCGGCGGCGTCAGCGTCTATCTGCAGCAGTATCTGAGCCTGTTTCGCCGCACGCCCCGGCTGCTCGATCGCCTGTGGGATTCGGCGCCGGTGCTGAAACTGGCCGCGCGGCGCTCGCTCCAGACCGACCCGCGCATGCTCGGCGAACTGACCATCTCGATGCTCAAAGGGGAAGAAGGCTACCAGCGCAAAGAGTTGTTCAAACTGCTCGACTGGCTGCGGGGCACGAGCCCGCCGGAGATCGTCAACCTGCCAAACTCGCTTCTGATCGGGCTCGCCGGGCCGATCAGGAAGGCGCTCGACCGACCCGTCTGCTGCACCCTTCAGGGAGAAGACCTCTTTCTGGCGGGGCTCGATGAATCTTACCGAAGCCAGGCTCTTGACCTGATTCGCGCCAACGTCGAATTCGTCGATGCCTTCGTGGCGGTGAGCGATTACTATGCGGACTTCATGTCGGGTTATCTGCGCATCCCCGAAAATAAGATGCGGGTGGTTCCGCTCGGCATCAACCTCGAAGGTTATGAAGCGGAGCCGCGCGCGCCGGATGGCGTCTTCACGATCGGATATTTCGCCCGCGTCGCGCCGGAGAAGGGACTCCATGTCCTGTGCGAAACATACCGGCGACTGCGCCGCGAGCGGAATGATTTCACCGCCCCGGCGCGTCTGGAGGTGGCCGGCTATCTCGGCCCCGAGCACCGGGAGTATCTGGATGGCATCACGCGGCAGATGACGGACTGGGGGCTGGCCGACGAGTTTCATTACCGGGGCGTGCTCGACCGGCAGGAAAAGATCGAGTTTCTCCAGAGCCTCGATGTGCTCTGCGTGCCCGCGACCTATGATGAGCCGAAGGGAATGTTTCTCCTCGAAGCGATGGCGTGCGGCGTGCCCGTGGTCGAGCCGCGCCGCGGCGCGTTCACCGAGATCATCGAGAAGACCGGGGGCGGGATACTGGTCGAACCGGACGACTGCGACCAGCTGGCGGAAGGGCTTCGTGCGCTCTGGAAGGACCCCGTGCGCGCGAACGAGTTGTCGCAACGTGCGTGGGCCGGCGTGCGCGCGCATTACAGCGTCGCGCGGATGGCCGATCGCGCGCTTGAAGTCTATTGTGAGCTGGCACGGGGCGCTGGAACGAGTGAGCGACGCGAAGGCGTCATGCTCGAGGCCGGCATCGCCTGAACCGCGGCAGCCGCGTGGAGGTAAAAGAGAGTTTGCTCGAAGTCAACAATCTGGCCAAGGAATACCCCACACCGCGCGGGACGCTCACGATCCTTTCCGATATCTCGCTAACGCTCTCACGCGGCGATGCCATTTCGATCATGGGGCCATCGGGGAGCGGCAAGAGCACCTTGCTGTATATCCTCGGCGCGCTCGAACCGCCGACCGCCGGGACCGTCCTGCTCGACGGGCGGAATCCCTTTCAACTGAAAGAGAGAGAGCTCGCTTCCTTTCGCAACAAAGAGATCGGCTTCATTTTTCAGGATCATTGCCTGCTGCCGCAGTGTTCGGTGCTGGAGAATGTGCTGACGCCGACGCTCGTCGCCGACGCGCGTAACGGCGATGACACGGAGCGCGCGCGTTCGCTGCTCGCGCAGGTCGGACTCGGCGAGCGGATCGAGCACCGGCCGGCAGAGCTCTCGGGCGGCGAAAAGCAGCGCGTGGCGCTCGCCCGCGCGTTGATCAGAAAGCCGCTGCTGTTGCTGTGCGATGAGCCGACCGGCAATCTCGATCGCGGATCAGCCGAAGTCGTCGCCTCGCTGCTGCTCGAACTGCACGCGCGCCAGGAGACGATTCTCGTCGTCGTCACCCACAGCGCCGAGCTGGCCGCGAAGTTTCCCGTCCGCTTCGAGATGGTCGGGCAACGGCTCATTAAAGCAGTGGTCAGTGGACAGTGGCCGGTGGTCAGAAAAAGCACTGAGCTGCCACCGGCCACTGACCACTGACCACTGATCACTGCGTACTGATCACTGATCACTGCTTATATGCGAACCCGGACACTCCTTCAGCGTAGTCTGACTTACTACTGGCGCACCAACCTGGCTGTCGTGCTCGGAGTCGCGACGGCGGTCGCCGTGCTGGCCGGCGCCCTGCTGGTCGGAGATTCGGTGCGCGCCAGCCTGCGCGATCTGTTCCTGCTTCGTCTGGGAAACGCCGATCAGGTGATCTCCGCCAACAGCTTTTTCCGCGAGAAGCTCGCCGCCGATCTCGCCGCCGATGAGCGCTTTCGGCGCGACTTTAACGCGGCCTGCCCGCTCATCGCAGTCGAGGGGGTGGTCACTCACGAAGAAAGCAAACGGCGCGGCGCGGGCGTCCAGGTTTACGGCGTCGACGAAAGATTCTGGAAATTCCATGAACGGGAAGAGACGGGTAGCAGTCAGGCTCCTCCGCTTGAGCGTGAAGCGCTGGTGAGCGCGAGCCTGGCCGAGGAGCTGGGAAGCAAAGCCGGAGACACCCTTCTGATCAGAGTGGAGAAGCCTTCGGCCATCCCGACCGAATCTTTACACGGACGGAAAGAAGATCTGGGGCGCACGCTCCGCCTGCAAGCGCGTGAAGTTCTTTCCCCGGCTGCGCTCGGAGAGTTCTCCATTCGCCCGCAGCAAACGGCTGTCCGCGCCGTCTTTGTTCCGCTCCGGCAGTTACAGGAAGACCTCGCACAGCCCGACCGGGTCAACACGATTTTGATATCCGAGAAAAGATCCGGCGATGGTATGGGTGGGCAGGGCGCGGCGGAAGAGAGGGCGCTGGTGCTCGAAAAGATTTTGCGGGATACCGCCTCGCTCGAAGATCTGGGAATCAGGCTACGCGTGCTCGAAGATCAGGGCAGCATATCACTTGAGAGAGCGAGAGCGCTCTGATAAACGACGACTTACTAGAGGCCGCCCGCTCGACGGCCGCCGCTCTGGGCATGCGTACCTCCGCGATTCTTACCTACCTCGCCAATTCTATTCGCGCGAACACGAAAGAAATTCCCTACTCGCTGGTGACCGCCGTTGATGGCGAGGGCTTCGCGCGACTGAAAAATAACGATGTGGAAGCGAGGCGCGATCACGATTCGCTGACATCCTCTTCCGATCGATCTTCAACGCTCGTTGTTAATACAGAAGATACTACTGCTGCGACAGCGCCGATCGTGCTCAACGAGTGGGCCGCGCGCGATCTCGACGCGCGGCCGGGCGACCATGTGACGCTCGAATATTTTCTGTGGGGCGAGGGAGGCCGGCTTCTCGCGCGTTCCGCACAATTCCGAGTGGCGGGCGTGGTCCCCGTCGAGGGCGCCGCCGCTGATCGAAATCTAACGCCGGAATATCCCGGCATCACCGGCACCGAGAGCCTCGCGGACTGGGATCCGCCCTTCCCCGTCGATCTGCGCCGCGTTCGCCCGCGCGATGAGGACTACTGGGATCAGTATCGCACCACTCCGAAGGCTTTTATCAC
The DNA here is from genome assembly GCA_031406255.1 of Pyrinomonadaceae bacterium. Lineage (GTDB taxonomy): Bacteria > Acidobacteriota > Blastocatellia > Pyrinomonadales > Pyrinomonadaceae > JANOGZ01. The sequence continues at coordinate 3,647 of JANOGZ010000816.1, forward strand.
GCTTGAGAAAGGCCAGGAGTTATGGCAGACGCGTTTCGGGAAACTCACTTCGCTGCGGATCATTCCCCCGGGCGAACCCGCCGCGCTCGCCGTGGCGCGCGACCGGTACGCGGAAAAGCTGAGGGCCGAGTTAGACCCGTCCCGCATGGGTCTGGTGATTTTTCCGGCCCGCGCCCAGGGACTCGAAGCCTCGCGCGGGGCGACCGACTTCGGAGAATACTTTTTATACTTCAGTTTTTTCCTGGTCTTCTCCGCGCTCCTGCTGACCGGCCTGTTCTTCAAACTCGGCATCGAGCAGCGGCTGAGAGAAATCGGCATTCTTCGCGCCATCGGTTTCCCCGCCGCCACGATCCGCGCGCTTTTTCTGAGCGAAGGAATCATCCTCGCCAGCGCCGGCAGCGCCGTCGGGCTGGCCGGGGCGGTCGGATACGGCGCGCTGATGATGCTCGGCCTGCGCACCTGGTGGGTGGACGCCGTCGGGACGACGCTCCTGACTCTTCATGTTTCTCCGCTCTCGCTGGCGCTCGGCGGGGCGGGTGGCATTACAGCCGGGATGCTGTGCATCTTTTGGACGCTCAGAAGGCTTGCGCCCGCCTCACCCCGCGCGCTGTTAGGCCAGAACACGAGCGCCCTCACCGAAGACGGCCGGCCAAAAACGGAGGATGGAAAACAGCGCCCGGCGAATGATCGATCCGCTTCAGTGGTTCTGCGCTTCGCACGGGGGCTCCGTGCAAGAGTCTCCGCCTTCGCCGCGGCGGTCGTGCTGAGCTTCGCCGGAGCATCGCTGCTCTTATGCGCTTCACTGGATTTAATCGGAGGGGTGGGGGGCTTTTTCGGGGCCGGGACGCTTTTCTTGGTCGCGTTGCTCTGCTATCAAACGGCGTGGCTGCACCGTCACACGAACAATTCCATAGAGGGCCGCGGCTGGTGGCCGCTCTCGCGGATGGGTTTTCGAAATACCACGTACCGCCCGGGCCGCAGCATCCTGTGCATCGCGCTGATCGCCTCGGCCACCTTCATCATCGTCGCCGTCGATGTCTTCCGGCGCGACAGCACGGAAACCTCGCCGGATAGAAAGTCCGGCAGCGGCGGGTTCCCGCTGCTCGCGGAGACGCTCCTGCCGTTGATCCATGATCCGAACACCCCGGAAGGAAGGGAAGCGCTGACACTCGATTCGAGCGAAGACGCGCCGCTCGATCTTGTCACCTTCACGCGATTTCGCGTGCGGCCCGGCGATGACGCCAGTTGCCTTAATCTATATCAGCCGCGCAACCCGAAGATACTCGCGCCGGCCGCGGATTTCATTCGCAGCAACCGCTTCGCGTTTCAGAATTCGCTGGCCGCGACGAAAGAAGAGAAAGATAATCCCTGGCTGCTGCTCGATAAAGAGGACGCGGGTGGCGCGATACCGGCCATCGCCGACGCCAACTCGATGACGTATGTTCTGCACCGCAAACTGGGAGATGAATTCATCCTCAACGAGGACAGTGAGCGGCCCGTCCGCCTGCGCCTGGTCGGCGCGCTCGCCGACAGCGTATTTCAGAGCGAACTCCTCATGTCGGAGGTAAACTTCCTGCGCTCGTTTCCCGAGCAGGAAGGGTATCGCTTCTTTCTGCTGGACGCGCCGCCCGAGAGAGCCCGGGAGGTCTCCGCGCGCCTGGAGGAAGAACTGTCCGACTTCGGATTCGACGCCGTCTCGACCGGCGAGCGACTCGCCGGATTTCATCGCGTCGAGAATACATATCTCTCGACCTTTCAAACGCTCGGCGGGCTGGGTATCATCCTCGGCACGCTGGGACTGGCGACCGTTCTGCTGCGCAATGTTCTTGAGCGGCGGCGCGAGCTGGCGCTGCTGCGCGCGATCGGTTACGGGCGCGCCCACTTTGCGATCATGGCGATCGCCGAGAACGCGTTGCTTCTCTTCTGCGGCCTCGCGACCGGAACAGTCTGTGCGCTGCTGGCCATCGCTCCCGCATTCTTTTCGCGGGGCGGGCATCTCCCGACCATCGCGTTGAGCGTACTGTTGCTGTCCGTACTGGTGGTCGGCCTGGTGACATCCCTGCTGGCCACCGTCGCGGCGCTGCGCTCTCCCCTGCTTCCGGCGTTGCGAGCGGAGTAGTCAGCGGCAATCAAGCATCAGTGGTCAGTGGTCAGTGGTCAGTGGTCAGCCGGTCAAGTGTGGTGGCGATCTCGCATGGCGCGCGCTTCTTTATCTTAGCTGAAAGCTGAAAGCTGAAAGCTGAAAGCTGACTGCTGTACGCTTAATTAAGGAGATTTAGAAAATGAGAAATTCGGGCGTTCGCGTAAGAGAGAGCAACCCCCGCGCTTCGATCATAACGGCGCTGATACTGTTGGCGCTGCCCCTGCTGGTGCTGTGCCTCGGTGTCGAGGGTAAGGCTCGGGGCAACTGGCCGCAGTGGCGCGGGCCCCATCTGAACGGCGTCAGCGACGAGCGGAATCTGCCGCTTCGCTGGAACACAGGGGAGAACATCGCGTGGAAACTCGCGCTGCCCGGCTCGAGCGGCTCGACTCCGGTCATCTGGGGTGATCGCATTTTTCTCAACGTCGCCGATAAGAATGAATTGTATCTGTGGTGCGTGGATAAACGGCGGGGCACGTTCCTCTGGAAGAACCATCTCGGCGGCGGCAATGCGCGGATGCGCAAGCATGACATGTCGTCGCCCTCACCGGTCACAGACGGACGAAGCGTCTTCGTCATGACGGGCACGGGCGTGCTCAAGGGATTCGATTTCAACGGCGCTGCGCTGTGGTCGCGCAACATCGAGCGAGACTACGGCGAGTTTGGCCTCAACTGGGGATACGCTTCTTCGCCGCTCCTTCATGAGAATGCGCTCTACATACAGGTACTTCACGGGATGAAGACGGATGATCCCTCCTATCTCCTCCGGATTGACAAAGGGAGCGGTAAGACGATCTGGCGCGTCGAGCGCCCGACCGAGGCGATTCGTGAATCGCCCGATTCTTACACGACGCCGGCACTCCTGCGCTACGGTCAGAGAGTTGAAATCGTGGTCACCGGCGGCGATTGCGTGACCGGGCACGACCCCGCTACCGGGCGCGAGCTGTGGCGCGCCGGTGGTCTCAATCCGAATAACGATCCGTTTTACCGTATCGTCGCCTCGCCGGTCATCGCCGACGGGATCATCTACGCGCCGACGCGCGTGCGCCCGCTGCTCGCCTTTCGCCCCGGCGGTCGCGGCGATGTGACGCGCTCGCACCTGCTCTG
>JANOGZ010000818.1:0-4224 GCA_031406255.1 Pyrinomonadaceae bacterium
GTCGGCGAGCAGGGCGTGCGCGTCGCGATGCTCCCGGTCGGCGAGCCGCGCATCGAGCTCCTGGAACCGACCACGCCGTCTTCGCCGATCGCCAAGTTTCTCGAAAAGCGCGGCGCCGGCATTCATCACATCGCGGTGCGCGTCGCCGATATTCATGCGACGCTTGGCCGGCTGAAAGAACGGGGGACGCGCTTGATCGATGAAACACCGCGCGTTGGAGCGGGCGGTTGTCTCGTCGCCTTTATTCATCCCACGGCGGCCGGGGGGGTGCTCCTCGAATTGGTCGAGCACGCTTCTGAAGCACACCAAAAGTCTGGAAAGGAAGAATAGTAATCTTGACTTCAACAGCAAAAGCAATCATCGCAGCCGCCGTCGCCATTGTGTTCTCGATAGGTCTCATCGTGTGGCAAGTACAGGCGCGGCGCGGAGAAGAAATCAGTCTCTCATCAGAAGACATGACGGCCATCGCTGAGGGTCTGCCGCCACAGGTGCGCGCGCAGCTGGCGACCAACGAGGAGGCGCGCAAAGATTTCGCGAAAGACTTGCGGCAGCTCCTCGCCGTCGCGCAGGAAGCCCGCGCCGCGGGAATCGACGATCGCCCCGAGATCAAACGCCAGCTGGATTTGCTGCGCTCGTTTGTCGTCTCGCAAAACTATAGCCTGAAACAACGCGCCGGCGGAGGCGCGGCGCCGGAACAGGCCGTGACGAAAGAAGAGATCGAAGCGTTTATCAAAGAGCCTGGCCAGGAGAAGAAATACGAGGGTTTCCTGCAGGACGTGCGCGCGATGGGGTTGATCCCGGCCGTCGCCTTGCAGGATGCGCAGCGCGAGGAGTTGAAACAGGAGTGGGCGCGCGTCTTTCTCACGGAACGTAAAGCGATCGCGGCTGGAATAGATAAGGAGCGCACGACGCAGTTGCAGATCAGACTTCAGCAGGCGCGCCTGCTGGCGACAAACTACGCGCAGCAATTGACCGGACGCATCAAAGCCACCGATCAGGATATCAATGCCTATATCGCGAAGCATCCGGAACTCGACTCGAAAGAGAGCCGCACCAAAGCCGAAGATATATTAAAGCGCGTGCGGGCGGGCGAGGATTTCGCGGCGCTTGCTACAGAATTCTCGGCGGATCCGAGCGGTAAGGAGCAGGGCGGTGATCTGGGCTTTTTCGGGCGCGGGCAGATGGTCAAGCCATTCGAGGAAGCGGCCTTCGCGCTTAAAACCGGTGAGATCAGCGATATCGTCGAAACGCCCTTCGGATTCCACATCATTAAAGTCGAAGATCGCCGCACGACGAAGGGAGAGGACGGACAGGATCAAGAACAGGTCCGCGCCCGCCATATCCTGATCAGCGCGGGCGCCGGAAAAAATCAGGCCAATCCGCTCGCTCCACCGCAGTCGCCGCGCGAGCAGGCGCGCGCCGCGGTCGAACAGGAGAAGCAAGAAAAACTGCTCGAAGAGATCATGGGGCGCGCGCACGTCTCGGTTGCGGACAACTTCAAGGTCAGCCCCCCGACGATGCCGGCGCGACCTGCTGCGCCGGGCGGAAGTGGAGGCGGCCAGCCGCCGTCGCCAGACGGCGGAGCACCACCGCCGCCCCCGCCAGCGCCCCCCGAGCGATAAAACGTTCGATCTTTGCGGAAGTCGCAACGTGGAGGCTCACCGTTCGTGCAGCTTGGTGACTATCGTGTAGAGATCGTGCCGGATGCGGAGTTTCGTCTGGATGGCGGCGCGATGTTTGGCGTCGTGCCGCGCGCCCTCTGGTCAAAGCTCTGCCCGCCGGATGAGCACAACCGTATCCGGATGAACATGAATTGTCTGTTCATTGAGGCGGAGGGAGAGCGGATACTGATCGAAACCGGGATCGGCGATAAATGGTCGGTCAAGCAGGCGGCGATGTATGGCATCGAACGCCAGCGACCTTTACGCGAATCAGTCGAGCGCATCACGGGCTGCGCGCCCGAAGAGATTACGATCGTCGTAAATACGCATCTTCACTTCGATCATGCCGGCGGTAATACGGTGCTGGACGAGGAGGGCGCACCCGCGCCGAGTTTCCCAAATGCGCGCTATTTCGTCTCGCGCGCGGAATATGAACACGCCGAGTCGCCGCATGAGCGCGACCGCGCCAGTTACCTTCCCGAAAACTGGCGGCCACTGCGCGAGACCGGACGGTTGGAGTTGAAGCCGGAAAATTATGAAGTCGTGCCGGGTCTTCGGATGGAGACCATCGCGGGACATTCGCGCACGATGCAGTGCGTCCGACTTGAGCGCGATGGGCAAATCCTTTTCAGCTTCGCCGATCTCGTGCCGATGCGCGCTCATGTGCCGTTTGCCTGGATAATGGGCTACGATCTGTACCCGGTCGAAACGCTCGAAGCGAAAAAGCGTCTGCTTCCGCAGGCGGCCCGCGAAGGATGGCTCTGCTTCTTTTACCATGATCCGGATGTCCCGTTGTGTCGGGTGATAGAAGATGATGGAAAATTCCGCGCCGTGGGGTATGAGGGGAAGCAGGACGGCTTCATCCCGGGCGAGTAAGGGAAACGATGTTCGCTCACGGGGCGAGCTGCGGCGGGTAAGCGTCAGTAATTTGACGAGAAAATAAAAGCGAGTTTATGACGACAGCGACAATCGGCATCATCGGAGGCAGCGGTCTCTACCAGATGCCCGAACTGAAAGATATTGAAGAGATTCGTATCGAGACGCCGTTTGGCAACCCTTCGGACGCTTTTATACTGGGAACGCTGGAAGGCGTGCGCGTTGCGTTTCTGCCGCGGCACGGGCGCGGGCATCTGTTCAGCCCGACCGAATTGCCGTTCAGGGCGAATATTTACGCGATGAAGCTCCTCGGTGTGGAGCGCATTCTGTCGGCCTCGGCCGTCGGCTCCCTGCAGGAGCAATACGCGCCGCTCGACATGGTCATCCCCGATCAGTTCTTTGATCGAACGCGCGCCCGCGCCCGCGAGTCGACCTTCTTTGGCGACGGAATCGTGGCGCATGTGACGTTCGCCCACCCCGTGTGCGGCGCGCTCGGCGATGTGCTGGAAAAATCTTGCGGCGCGGCCGGCGTAAAAGTCCATCGTGGAGGGACGTACCTGTGCATGGAAGGCCCGGCCTTTTCGACGAAGGCCGAATCAAATGTCTATCGCTCATGGGGCATGGACGTGATCGGCATGACCAATCTGCAGGAAGCCAAGCTCGCGCGCGAGGCCGAGATTTGCTACGCGACGCTGGCGCTCGTGACTGATTACGATTGCTGGCATGAGTCCCATGATGCCGTCTCCGTCGAAACTGTCATCGAGTATCTGAACAAAAATGTCCGCAACGCGCAGAACGTCATACGCAAAGCGGTGAAAAGTTTGAGAGATCAACCGCGTGGTTGCGCATGCGGCTCAGCTCTGAAGAGCGCGATCTTCACTGCGCCGGAGTTGTGGCCCGAGGCGACAACGAAAAAGCTCGAAGCCATCATCAGAAAGTATGCGCCGCAGTAAACCTGTGGAGAGCGCAGGCGGACTTGCCGTTCACCCGCCGCGGAAATTTCAGAACCGAGAGGTATCGCTGATGAAAATGCTGTTTTTTATTGCCGGCGCTCTCATGCTGGCCGTTTTTTATACCATCCCTGCCACAGCTCATGCACAGGGGCGCGTCGCGGGCGGTCCTGATCCCTCGACGCTGCGCGACGTCAATCTGGAGAAGGATTCACTGCATAACCTTCAGGTCGCCCGCCACTATTTCAAGGTGAAGAAGGCTTATCGCGCGGCCGTCGCGCGCTGCGAAGAGGTGGTTGCGGGCAATCCAACTTTCTCACTCCTGGACGAAGTCCTCTACATCGCCGGCATGAGCAGCCTGCGCCTGTCGGAGAATCGCGGCAAGCAGGCTCCCACCGCCCCGCCGGAGCAATTGCGCGAAGAGGCGCGCGAATATCTATCACGGCTCGTCAACGAATATCCGGATAGCACTTTCCGCGAGCGCGCCGAAAACGAATTGCGCGCGATCGGCGGCGTCAAACCGAAGATCGAGGAAGAGAAGAAACAGTAACAGTGGTCAGTGGTCAGTGGTCAGTGGTCAGCTCTCAGCTAACATAAATCAGCAGTCAGCTATCAGCTTTCAGCTAACATAAAGAAGCGCGCGCCATGCGAGATCGAGGCCACCGACCCGACAGCTAACAATGACACTATGTTGGTTCTCCTCGTAGGTAAAATAATCAGTGGTCAGTGGTCAGTGA
>JANOGZ010000825.1:0-6744 GCA_031406255.1 Pyrinomonadaceae bacterium
GTCGTTGTAGGGATTGCCGAGCGTATCGTCAACGCGAATCGCTTCGAGGCACTCATCGATCGCCTCTGTGTAGCGGCCCTGAAAACTATACACCCAGCCGAGGAAGGTATGCGCCTCGGCGGTCGGGTACGTGTCGATCGAGCGCCGGTAGAGCTCAATCGCGCCATCATAATCATTGACGAGCTGCGCCTGATAGGCGCGCTGAAAGAGCTCTACCGCCTCGCGTCGCGCCGTGTCCGAAAAAGCATCGTCGAACATAACATTACCTGATCTGGCGGCGTGCGCCGCCTTCCGGAAATCCTGTCTTCGGTTAGCGCCGCCGCGCGCCGGTGTTAGCCCCGGTTAGGTTGAAATAAAAAAATTGAATTATACTCACCCCACACGAAACGCGCCAAACATGTTCGGTCCGCAACGAAAAGGCTAGTGACCGGAGGACGCGCGCACGCAATTTCATGAACAATACGGATGCACTGAATATCAAAATCCTCGGTGAAATTCCAGCGCGACTGGCAGCTCACGAAGCCGTCGCCGTCTGTCTTTTTGAGGACGAGCCGCGCGTCTCCGACGGGCGACGAGACGGCGGCAGTGACGATGATTTACGACGATTATGCGAGCGTCTCGCGCGCGACGACGAGTTCAGAGGCGAAGCGGAGACCGCGCTTTTTATCCACCGTGCGGACGCCGGTAAAAACGCTGGTCGCAACGGCGCACGTCGGCTGCTGCTGATCGGTCTCGGGACGCACGCCGAGTTTAACCGGCCGCAGGCGGCCGCGATGCTCCGCCGCGCCGCCGCGATGGCCGTTCGCCGGGCGGGAGAATCACGCCTCAGGCATCTTTATTTTGTCCTGCCGGAGCCTGCTGACGAGTGTCTGAAAAATCTGGTCTCCGCTGTCGCCGAGGGCGCGCATTATGGCCTCTATGACGGAGGCTTTTACCAGGAGCGGGATGAGGAAACGCCGCCCCTCGAACGCTTCACAATCGTCGCGCCCGGACAGGATGACGAGCCGGGTCGTGCCGCGCTCGACCGGGCGCGCGTCATCGCCGAAGCTGTGAACTGGTCGCGCTCACTGGTAGATCAGCCCGGGGGCGCTCTCCCGCCACGCGAGTTTGCGCGCCGCGCCGCTGAAATGGCCGAATCGTTCGGGCTTCACGTCGAATCGCTGGGCGCTGACGAGATACGCGCGCGCGGCATGGGTGGATTGTGGGGCGTCGGGCAGGGCTCGCATGAAGAGCCCGCGCTGATCGTCGTTCGGTATGAGCCGGCGGGCACGCCGACCGATAATGAATTATGGGCTTTCGTCGGCAAGGGCATCACCTTCGATACGGGCGGCATTTCGCTCAAACCCAGCAAAGGCATGGAAGAGATGAAGGCTGATATGGCGGGCGGGGCGGCCGTGCTCGGCGCGCTCCGCGCCATCGCTCAATTGCGACCGCAGCGACGCATCGTCGGCATCGTCCCATCCGCTGAGAATATGCCTTCGGGCCGGGCCATCAAACCCGGCGACGTCATCCGGACGCTGGCCGGTTACACGATCGAAGTTGTCGACACGGATGCCGAAGGCCGGCTCGTGTTGGTTGACGGCATCGCCTACGCCAGAGAGCTCGGCGCAGCGCGCATCGTCGATCTGGCGACGCTGACCGGATCGATCATCGTCGCGCTCGGCGACCACCGGGCCGGACTCTTCAGCACTAACGACGAGTGGGCCGACGCCGTGCGCGCCGCGGCCGAGCGCGCCGGCGATTTCGTCTGGCGGATGCCCGTCAGCGACGATTACGAGAAACGTATCGAGAGCCCGATCGCCGATTTCAAAAACTACGGCGGCCGCCCTGATGCGACAGCCGCCGCGCTCCTGCTCAGCAAATTCGCCGCCGGTACGCCGTGGGCGCATCTCGACATTGCGGCCACCGCCTGGTACGAAGAGGCGCAGCCCCACGCCCCCAAAGGCGCGTCGGGCACGGGCGTGCGCACACTGGTTGAGCTCGCGTGCGGCGAGGGGCAGGCGGGTTGTACATCAGGAGCCGGGAGATCAGGTTCGTTAATTGACCGGCCGATTCTCGGGCAGGTTCGGCCGCTCCCACTCGACACGAGCTATTATGCTATCTGACGAAATGATTTTGGTGACGGGCTTTCCGGGATTTATCGCCGGACGGCTCGTCGCGGGTCTGGCGGCGAAGGGCGCGCGCTTTCTGCTGCTCGTGCATCCCGCGTTTACCGCGCGGGCGCGCGAAGACGTCGCGCGCGTCGCGCGTGAGACGGACGCGCCGGCCAGCCATTTTCAGATCATCGAAGGCGACATCACGAAGCCTCAGCTCGGGCTCGCGCCCCGCGACGTGGAGAGGGCGCAGCGCGAGACGCGGATGCTTTTTCATCTCGCCGCCATTTACGATCTGGCCGTGTCGCGCGAGACGGCGATGCGCGTTAACGTCGAGGGGACGCGCAACGTCAACCGCTTCGCGCAAACGCTCACGAACCTGCGTCGCTATCATTACGTCTCGACCTGTTACGTGGCGGGAAAGCGGACCGGATTAATTCTTGAAACCGAGCTGGAACACGACGCGGGGTTCAATAATTATTACGAAGAGACGAAGTATCTGGCAGAACTGGAGGTGGAAGCGCTAAAGAAGTCGCTGCCGATCACGATCCACCGCCCGGCCGTCGTGTGCGGCGATTCGCAGACGGGCGAGACGGTCAAATATGATGGCATTTACTACCTGATCAACTACCTGCGGATGCAGCCTGATCTGCTCTCGCTCGTCAATATCGGAAGTCGCACGGCCCACCTCAACCTCGTGCCCGTTGATTTCATCGTCGCCGCGATGACTGCGCTCGCCGACGATGAGCGCGCCCTCGGCGCGACTCTCCAACTGGCTGATCCCGCGCCGTCCACCACGTATGATCTTTTCGAAACCATCGCCCGCTCGCTCGCCGGCCACGGCTCGCGTTTGAAATTACCGTCGCCGCTCGTGCGTTCGTCGCTCCTCGTCCTGCCATTCTCGGAAGCGGTGACGGGGCTGCCCCGCGTCGGCGTTCCCTATTTCTTTAACAAATTAATGTACGACGCAACTCACTCGCAAAGACTGCTCGAATCCCACGGCCTGCGCTGCCCGCCCTTCTCCACTTATGTGGATGCCATTACTGGATTCGTCGCGCGTCATCCGAAACTTAAGACGGCCGGGCTCGGCAAGTGAAGGCCGCAAAAGTTAATTGACGCGCTTCAGGTGGTAAGAGGAATTATCCGTGACGGTGGGAGGCGGCCGGCCGCCTCCCGCACATCGCGCCGGATGTCTGTGCCGGGCTTTAGAAAGGTGAGGGGATTGCTCCGATAATCAAGCTCAGAAGGTAGAGGCTGACGGCAATCGAGCCGAGCAGCAGCGTGAGCAGCAGAAGCATAATGAGGCCGACGAAGAGCCAGTCGCTGAACCGGCCGCGGCGCTCTTCGGCGGCCGAGACGGTGGCGCGCTGCCGGATCAGCTCAATATTCTTCTGATTCGACTTCCAGGCTGCATCGAACAGGTCGCCGACGACCGGGATCGCCCCGAAAAGATAATCGATGCCGATATTGAAGCCCATCCGGAGCAGCGTGACTTTAGGCACCCGATAGCGCACGCCCGCCGCCAGCACGTAAAAGGAGACGAGCGTCGTGGCCGTGTCGCCGATGCCCGGGATCAGGCCGACGAGCGCGTCCAGACCGAAGCGCCAGCCGATGCCCGGAATACGAAACAGACCGTCCATCCAGCGCGCCAGTTGATCCAGACTCTGCTCGACCTCGACCGCCGGCGCCCGCCCGCGCGCCCGAAGTAACTCCACGGGTCGCTGTGGTTCTAGCGCTACTTTATCTTCCCTCGCTCGTTGTTCTCGCATCGCTTCAGCCTATTCGTGTCATCTCTCTGCTCAGCAGTCTCGAACAATCACGCAAGACGACGCATAAATTGACAAATTGACCAACGTTGCAGCCATCATAGAGGAGTAGCGGAGGACAATCAATGCGGTAAGACGCAAGAAAAATCGTATCTGCCGGAAACTGGCAAGCCTCAAGGATAATCTCGTCTACACCGGCGAAACCACGATCCAAAAGTTGCCGGAATAATAAGCTTGATGGTGGAAAGAAAGTTAGGCGCAGAAGCGTGTCATGCTTCTGCGCCTAACATTCGAGCTCAGGGAGCTAACAGAGTGAACTGCCGCTATTGCAGCCGCCACTTTTGGATGGGCCCGCCGTGGCACCCGAACTGCTGGACGTTGCCCCCATCGTATGTCACGGCGCCCGCCACATCCAGGCACTTGTTGCTCTTAACATTGCGGATCTCGTAGTCACCGCCTCCGACCGGAATCATTGTCGAGGGCTGACGCCGGGTCGGATTCACCTCTTAACCCCGACCACCTCGACCATCGGAGGGGTTGCGAAGAAGGCGGCCGGGTCGCCGGTGCGCGTCTGCCATTCATCTTCGAAAGCGGCACGCTCGGCTTCCGTGATGCCGCCCAGTTCGACCAGCGTGGGCAGATAGTTTCTGAAGAAGCTGTCAGGCCATTGCCAGAGCGGAGAGCCGGGACGGGCGATGCGGGCGATCGGGTTGATTTCTTTCACCTCAAGGCCGCAGTGGTCCATCACCGCCGGGACCTCGCTCCCGACATTCGGGTTCCCTCCACGCACGCGCCACGTCTGTGCCACCGCGCGGAACACACGCTCGAATACGTCGGCCCACGGCCCGATGCTCACGCCCTCGTAATGGCAATAGTCTTGCACGACGAACGTTCCACCAGGCTTGAGCGCACGCACCACACCTTTGACGACCGCCTCCGGGCTACTGACGAAACAAAGCACCCACCGCGCAAACGCACCGTCAAAGAGGGCGGCCGGCAAATCAAGCTCTTCGACATTCGACACCTGAGCCGTGACGTTCCTGACTCCCCGCAGCTCTCGTTGCGCATTCAGGTGGTTAACGAATCGCTGCGACATGTCGACGGCGACGACCCGGCCATGAGGGCCGACGAGACGCGCCAGATCGAAGGTCGCGTAGCCCGGCCCGCAACCCACATCGAGCAGCGCTTGACCCGTGCCGAAGCCGCCGCGCGCCCAACCCGTCAGGGCCACCTCCCGCCACAACTCGTGCTGCAAGCCGAGCCGCGCCAGTTCCTCATCGTCTGTCCCCAGAACGTACTCCTGCTCACTCGCCATCTCTTCTTTCCGATTCATACACATACCGGCAAATGGTAAATCTCCAGGCTCGAGTTAAATAATAATTCAGCCTGGTCGAAGGAATTCATTAACGACAACATTTTACAAGGCGACTATTGTAAACCGTCACGCTGCTCTTTGCGACCGCCAGTCCCTTTGACGGAGCGTGGACGGCTTTCGCCACCAGCGATTCCTTCCAAACGCCGAAGGAAGAGCCGGTCGAGGAAATGGGTGACAGATGAGGGAGCTCGGAACAGCATGAGCACGGCGATGAGTCATTGCACTTTTTGCTGTTCGTCTGCCTCAAGCCTCTTCAACAGATCGACCTCTTGAGCCCGATCATCTTTCTTATATATAATCGGCTTTACCAGTTAATCAAAAACGACTACAAGTAAGTGCCGCTATGGCACAGAGACAATCCAGCATGTCGTGCTGAGTGCCGATTTGATGGGCAAAGCCCGTCGGAGTAGGAATATGATAAAAGCGCGACCTCTCGTCAAAGCTCTCGGTGTATTAATCATTGTGGTCTGGTGCAGTAGTCACGACGCACTGGGGCAATCCAGTCTCTTCAGCGTTCCGACAACCGACGTCATGGCAACCGGCGAGGCGTACCTGGAAGCAGATTTCGACTCCCATCTGACCAGCTATGAAAGCGGCGGCTTTCAAAGCTACGGCGCGTTTGCCCTTTACGGAGTGGGCAAACGGACGGAGGTGGGGCTCAATGCGTACTATGTGAAAGCCGGAGGCTCACCCGAGCCGGTGGAGTTGCAGCCGAACGCTAAATGGCAGGTCTTCGAAGACGAAGTTAAAGGGGTGGCCGCGGCCACCGGCGTGATTCTCTATGTCCCGATCACCCAGCGCGCCGGGAGCGACACTTTCGGTTCCGTCTACGGCACGGTCAGCAAAAAAGTAAACGGCCTGCGCGGTGCCCGATTCACGGCCGGGGCGTATACGCTGATCGGGCTGGAGGCCGGCAGCGGCAGCCGGAACGGCGGCTTGTTCGGTTACGAGCAACCCCTGCACACGAAGGTAAGTTTCATCGCCGATTGGATCACGGGCAAAAACCGCTTGGGATACGCCGCCGCCGGTCTCGGGATTACGCTCTCCGAGAAGAGCGTCCTCTACACGGGCTACTTTTTCGGCAACGAAGGACGCGCCAACAACTCTCTGGCTATTTACTACGGCATCACCTTCTAGTCCACATATAACCCATTCCATCCCCTGGTTCCGCACTGCCGCAGAGAGCCCCTGATAGATCGTCAAATAGAGATTAAAACCGGCACCACTAATATTTGAGAAGCTTCGCTGCTGCGCGGGCGACTGGGGGCGGCATGCTCACGGTCACCTGTCCGGCGGTCGTGCTCCTCGCGCACCGACGTGGCCGGAACTTCTCAGGTGCTTCGTCGTCCCTTCGGTCACGCTAAAGTCAGGAGAAATGACTTCGGCCGTGTCGGCAGAGCGCAGCGATGGGCGTTCCGTCTCTTTCTCCAATGCGTCCGGCCGCGTCGGCGAGTCTTGCCTGACAGCTTCGACAAGTCTTTTGCTCACGAACAGACCGTTGATCATCAGT
>JANOGZ010000834.1:0-1981 GCA_031406255.1 Pyrinomonadaceae bacterium
GACGGCGCGCCCGCGTGGGTCGCGTTGGGGGCGGCGGCGCAGATCGATCAGGCGGTCACGGCGTGGCGCGCCGCGCTCGCCAACCCGCGGCGCGCGGACGTGCGGCCACTCGCCCGCGCGCTCGATGCGCAGTTGATGCAGCCCGTGCGCCGGCTGCTCGGCGAGACGCGGCGGCTGTTCCTCTCGCCCGACGGCGCGCTCAACCTGATCCCGTTCGGCGCGCTGGTGGATGAGTCGGACAAATACCTCGTCGAGACTTACGCGATCACCTACCTGACGAGCGGGCGCGACCTGCTGCGGCTCGCGGTGAAGACAGAGAACAGGCCGGGCGCGGCGGTCGTCGTCGCCGACCCGTCGTTCGACGCGGGCGGCGACAGGCAAGCCGCGCTGGAGCGGCCTGCGTCTGAGGTGGCGGCGCAGCGCGGCGCGGGCCGGCGCTCGTTCGACTTCGCGAGCGCGCACTTCTCGCGCTTGCCCGGCACGGCCGAAGAGGGGCGTGCGATCGGCACGATCATGCCGGGCTTGCGCCTGCTGACCGGCGCACAGGCCACCGAGGCCGCGCTCAAGCAGTTGAGCAGCCCTACAGTGCTGCACGTCGCGACGCACGGCTTCTTCCTGCCCGACCAGCCGCGCGAGACGGCCCTGGGCGAGACGCGCGGCCTCGCGCTCGGCGGCGCGGCGGGTGGCGCCGGCGCGTCGCTCCCGCCGCCGGGCGAGAACCCAGTGCTGCGTTCGGGCCTGGCCCTGGCCGGCGCGAACACGCGCCGGAGCGCGGGCGGCGAGGACGGTGTGCTGACCGCGCTCGAAGCGGCGGGGCTCGACCTGTGGGGCACGCGCCTCGTAGTGCTGTCGGCCTGCGAGACGGGGCTGGGCGACGTGCAGGCGGGCGAGGGCATCTACGGGCTGCGGCGGGCGCTGGTGCTGGCCGGGAGCGAGAGCCAGGTCATGTCGCTGTGGCAGGTCTCGGACGCGGCTACCAAAGACCTGATGGTCGACTACTACCGCCGCCTGCAGGCGGGGGAGGGGCGCACGGAGGCGCTCCGGCAGGTACAGCTCGCGATGATCAAGAGCGGGGCGCCGGGCGCGGCCGGCGGCGCGCAGCGCGGGTTGGTCAGCGGGGTGGGCCAGCCGCGGGCCGAAGAACGCAGCCACCCGTTCTATTGGGCGAGCTTCATTCAATCCGGTGAGTGGAGGAGCTTAGATGGTAAGGCCGGGCGTTGAATGTTGATTAAGACATTACTGGACGACGGCCTCGCCAGGCTCAGGACTTCTAACAGTGGCGTCTCCCGTTCTACACTCCCAGTCACTATAACTCAATATAAATTGATTTAACTCGGTCTGATGAAAACGCCACTGGGGCATAAACTTATCCATCAGGGTTATAAATCGGTCGTTGTGATGGCGTTCTAATAAATGCACTAGCTCATGGACAATAATGTATTCCAAGCAATGCGCGGGCTTTTTGGCTAATTCAAGATTGAGCCAAATTCGCTTGGCTTCTCTCCTGCAAGTCCCCCATTTGGTTTTCATCTGCTTTATTTCCCAACCGTCCACCTGGACGCCGATAATAGCCTGCCACTTTTCGATGAGAGTGGGAATTTTATCTTTCAAGCTTTGGCGATACCACTTTGTCATTACGCGCTCGCGCTGTTCGGCGGTGCTGTTCGGGCGCACGTAGAGGTCAATGTATCTTTTATTTCTGATTTCAACTTTGGGAGTGGCGTTTAGATAAATAACATTAAGAAGGTAGCGATTGCCTTCAAAGTAATGGCTTTCGCCCGAAACGTATTCTCTTTTCGTCTCGCGCTCTTGACGGGCAAAGCTCTCACGATGGTTTTTTATCCAACCTAATTTTGAGATGGCGAAAAGGCGAACGGCTTCATCGTCAACATTCAGGGGCGTGGCAATGCGAACTCGTCCGGTCGGAGGATACACCGCAAGATGCAGATTTTTGATGTCCTTTCTGACGACATCAATCGTG
>JANOGZ010000852.1:0-1510 GCA_031406255.1 Pyrinomonadaceae bacterium
GCCACCAGGCTCAGAAGCTGAGCCTTAATCCGAGCTGAAACTGCCTCGGATCGAACGCGGCGGTCGGTTGCCTGAACGCCGGGAGCGGCGTCGTGCCCACGCTCAATTTCGCATCTTCACGTTTAAGGATCTCGAATGTCAGCTCACCCCTTTTGATAACTTTAAGAAATTCTGTCTTGTTAAGGACGTCGCCAAAGGTATCCGTAAACATAAAACCGTCCGGCATGATACGGTCGAGCGTCTCCAAATCATTCCGCATTAAGGCCTCAGCCCACTCGCGGTCCAGTTGCCTGATCTCCTCATTAACATCATTCAAATCGCGTTGTTCATCGGCAAGCTCTTCGCTCATTTCTTACGGCCTTTCTCCTCATCCTGTACTTGAAAAATCTCTTCGATCACATCCCGGGTCATTTTCTTCGGATTCTTCTATCTCTTTTCGTAAGCGTTCAGCCATCAGCGGTCAGCCGGTCATGTGTAGTGTCGATCTCGCATGGCGCGCGTGCCGGGAAGCGCCGGGCCCGAGGCGCGCGCTTCTTTATCTCAGCTGAAAGCTGACTGCTGAACGCTCACCTCTTTTATAGACGGGCTTGCCTGTCGCGGGACATGTGAACATCACTCTGGCCATGAGCGGCTCCTTCTTTGAGACTGGTAGAGCAGCCAACATTGTAGCACCGGCCGCCAGGGTATGGCTTTTTAGTCGAGCGCCAGTAGTTCTTATGAAGAGGTTCGTGAGGGCTGATCAACCGTGCGTTGGCGTTAATGGCCCCCGCTTCGCCTGATGGGTGGCGCCGATTCTCGAACCCCGCTCGACGAAGCGCCGCATTTCGAAGCCCCGACGGCCGGGGACCGTGGTTCTCTCAGTGGCAGCAGTGGATAGCGTCACAGAGCAGGTGAAGCTTCAAGAGGCTCAATTCGCAGATCCCTGACACTCAAACCGAAGCAGCGGCGCAAACGGATGCGCGCTACGCTCCTCGACTTCTTTCATTGTCCATTGGTTCAGTGATTCAAACCTTTTTTCTCTTCACTTTCGTGACCAGATGGCTCTTCGATTTGTCGGATCAAGCTTGAGCGGGGCGCAGCCGATTGATCCAGTAAGCCCATGCCACCATCAATGAGAAGAGGGTCAAACCTCCGATTCCGGCCCTGACCGGATCGGGGTCCATGCCCGCGGTGATGTTTCCATACCACACTAACAAAAAGGAGCCGAATACCCGCGGCTGTTGATTACTTATTCCTCGACTCCGCTGGTGCTACGTTGAGCGGGTTTTTGCATATGATTCACTGCGTAGGGCTCGGAGCTCCCTTACCGCTTTGTGTTCGAGCGGCGCCAGAAGACGCGGGTGAAGACGGTGGAGCCACCACAGGAGGCGGGCGTAGAAAGGAAATACGATGATGCTTTGGTTTCGTGCAACGCCCTGTAAAATCGACCGGGCTGCTTCTCTGGCATCCATCATCCTGAATGGTATTCTTGCAAACAGATCCTTACCACTGGCGTTAATAACAGTGGCGG
>JANOGZ010000860.1:0-2318 GCA_031406255.1 Pyrinomonadaceae bacterium
CCCCTGCCGAAGGCACGCTCGACCGAGTCGTTCTGCCGGTAGGTACGGGTAAGTGAAACGGGAATCACATCGGGCGCCACAAGATCGGTTTTGTCGTAAACGAATAAGCCTGTTGCCAGATCAACCGGATCGCCCGCCTTGGCAGTGCCGCCGAATGGTGGGCCATCAGATGGAGCGAGGGCTCCGCCCATCAGCGACAGGCAGTGCATGCTTTGCAGTTCCACTCCCGGATCGGGCACCACCTGCCGACCGTCCGCGGTCACCGTCCCCTGTCCGTATAGATACCAGCCCGCGCCGGTCGAATCGTAGTTCCAGAAGTCGGCGCGCGCACCGGCCTTGAGTCCGAGCACGTTCGGGAAGATGAAGCGCAGGCCCGGCCTTTTCTCGCCAGCGGGTCCTTCCACTCTCGCCCCGTGCAATTGCAGGGTGAACAATAGCCCCCGATCAACACCCGGCGGCAGGGGGAACGGCGGGCGATCAAAGGGAATCGGCGTGATCGCCATGGAGGTCAGCAGGTGGCTCATGTTACCCGGCATGACGCTCATGCCATGTCCGTGCGGCATCCGCAGCACGGCGCCTGATGGAATGCGAACCTCCATCCCCGGCACGCGCGGCGTGGTGACGACCACTTCGCGGGCGGTCGGAGCCGGAAGCCGCGTCGCATGCTGCTCGTCAAGGAGCGGCAGCCAGATCGTGTACGAGAGGACGTTCGTCCTCCCGCCCGCGATGTTCACTCTCACCTCGAACGTGCCGTAAAGTTGACCAGGCCGGCTGGCCGTATCGCCGCGAATCACCAGACCGTGCTGGCCGGGCGCAATCGACGTGAGCAAAAACCGTCCCGTCTGATCTGTCACCGCCTGTTTGTCCGCAACCTGCAACATGACATTGGCCAGCGGTTGGCCGCTGAGCGTCAGGACCTGACCGGCCAGGGCGGTCACACCCGGCCCGGCCTGTAACGGCGGCAGCGACCGAAAGTTGGCATCCGGCGGTGCGCCCGGTTGCGGGTTATCGCTGTTCGGCGTCCCGTTATTTGCCGGTGTCTGTTGGGGGCTGGGGGCGGGGTGCCCGTGATGGTCGGGGCCATGCTGCTCGGAAGGCGCTGGCGGGTGCTCATGGGTCTCGGCGCCTGCTGTCGTAAAGGTTACCGCGGTCGGGGCAAGCGCGAGATCAGCTCCGCCATTGGAGCCGGCCAGCGACAACGTGTAAGCAGTACCGGGCAACAGCGGCTCCTGTGGCGTGACGAAGGCGAGCCTTCCGCTCTCGGCCGGGATGACCCTTGACGCCACTGTTCCCTGCGGTCCGGTCAGTGTCACGGTCTCGGAGTTGACCGTCTCAACACGTAAATGCTTCGAGAAGCGCAGCGCGATGCGTTGATCCTGCGCCACGCCGGTGTCGCCGTCTTTCGGCAGAGAGGCGACGAGATATGGCGCGCTGGCGTCCTCCTGATCAGCGAAGCCTCCCGTCGAGATGAAGCGCCGGGCTTCCGTGTCATACTGCTCGCTGTCATAGAGCTCCAGGCCGTCTTTGCCGATCCCGCCCCACACCACCACGCCGCCATCAGGCAGAAGTTCGGCGCTGTGTTTATGGCGCGCCGTCTGAAGACTCGCTGGCGAGGCGACGGCTGTTCTGGTTTTGGAATCCCACAGATCGGCGGTGCCGAGCGTTTCGCCCGTACCGGATACGCCTCCGGTGATGAGCACGTGACCATCTATGAGCAGCGTTGCGGTGTGATCGGCGCGCGGGGTCAACCCGGCGGATGACAGGGGCTCGAACTTTTGCGTCTCGGGATTGAATAGCTCGGAACTGTCGAGGGCTTGGCCGTTGGCGCCGACTCCGCCGGAGATCAGTATCGTCCCGTCGGGCAGCATCGTCGCCGTGTGGCGCGCGCGCGGGCGCTGAAGACCGCCGGACATCGGAGAGACCTCGCCGGTGCGCGGATCTTTGATCGCAGCCGTCGCGAGCGGGCCATCCTGTCCCTCTCCGCCAATCATCAACCAGCGTCCGTCGGGCAGGAGCGTCGCGGTCTGGCCGGCAAGCAGCGTCGCGGTCTGGCCGGCAAGGACGAATGGCCGTCTGACCTTCGTGATCTTTGCCGGTTGACTGCTCCTGGTTACCGTCGCCAGCGATTTGCTCGGAAGGATAGGAGTCGTCCTGATCCCTTTCGAGTTGGCGGCCAGAGCGAACAGTGGCGTAAAAACCAGGCTCAAGCTGATGATGACGCTGAGGGTGAAATGCTTTTTCATCTTGTCTCTCCCGATCCTTCCCGAATATCGTCCACCTTATGGATTTGTCACACTGACATTGACACTGCCTGTGTT
>JANOGZ010000867.1:0-5104 GCA_031406255.1 Pyrinomonadaceae bacterium
CCGTCATCCGAAGCGACCTTCTCGACGCGGAGCCGGCCCCCGCGCGCGTGCGCCTCATAAACATACTTTACGGAAGGAAACTCCAGCTCCGAATAGACGATCTTATTTCGCGACGGTTCGGGATCAAAGCACGAGAGGATCAGCGACTGGCAGATGGAAACATTCTGGTGCATGACGACCGTACCCGGATCAGCGCCGATGATCCGCGCCACCTCATCGCCGACCGTCAGCGGCATGTCCCACCAGCCCTCGGCCCAGGCGCGCACGCCGCGCGTCGCCCACTTCTCGGCGTAAGCTTGAAGGCGGTCGTAAGCGGCGCGCGGCATCGCACCCAGGCTGTGCGAGATCAGATAGACGGCACGCTCCAGGATCGGAAACTCCTGCCGCCACTTTAACAGCTCATCCGTCAAAAACTCTCTCCTCCTACCTCAAAACGAGAGACGATTTTAAAGTGGGTTTCAAATTAAACCCATGCGCAATTATCTGAATAATTGAGAAAACCGCTCCCCGCATACTGCTCATATGGCTGAGAACGTCTTTACGATTAACGTACCAGACCTTTCAGTATATGTATCTATGTGATAAGCGTCCACCCCGGCCGTTCGTGCTTTCCAGCGGCGGCTGGGAAATGCTCGTTGGGTTTTATTCTTTTAAGATGAGCGTGTTGGCGTCGCTGGTAAGGGGAGCCGGGCGGGCCGGCGAAGGGCAATTGTGAAGCGCTGGGATCAACTCTCGCTGCAATTCCTCTGCTGATCGGAAACGGTTCGCCCGCTCCTTTGCCAGACATTTTCGCAGAGCTTCTTCAAGGGGTTGCGCCTCTTTTAAGTTGCCCTCAAGGTGGAACGAGCCATCAAGGATGGAGGTCAACAGTTGATGATGCGTTTCCCCGTTGAAAGGGCGGCGGCCCATCAAAGATTCAAACACTATCACGCCGATTGAGAAGAGGTCACTTCGTTCGTCTACTTCGCCACCCATCAACTGCTCGGGAGACATGTAGCCGAAAGTACCCATGACGATGCCCGCCGATGTAACTGCGGGTGTGGAACTGTTCGTGCCTGTGATCGGATGCTGCGTGAACTTCGCCAATCCGAAGTCGAGAATCCAGACATGGATTCGGCCGTTCCCCTCCTTCGATAAAAAAATGTTCTCCGGCTTCAGATCACGGTGAACGATGCCTGCCTGATGAGCGGCCTTAACTCCTTCGAGCACTTGATCGAACCAGTCAGCGGCCCGTCGCGGGTCGATGGTTGCTTCACGTCTGATCGCGGCGCCGAGAGTTTCTCCATGCGCTAGTTCCATGACGAGGTAAGCGCCCTCCGTGTTGAGCGCGCCGTAATCATGAACGGTGACGATATTCGGATGATTCAATCTCGCGGAGGCCTGCGCTTCGCGCTCAAAGCGGCGTAGTGCTTCCGCGTTTCCGAACATGCTCCCGACCAGAATCTTGACGGCAACCTTGCGATTTAGTCGCAAGTCAAGCGCTTCGTAGACGGCTCCCATGCCTCCTTTGCCGATCAGCCGATCCAGACGATATCTCTCTTCAATCGTTCGCTCGACCGGCAACGACAGCGTCAACTCGCTTCCATCCTCCGTACACGATTGGATCGCGCTGTCAAAACATGCGCCGCACGTCGGGCATTCTTTCAGCAGATTGATGTGCTGACCTTCAAAGCGCGCCGGCACTTCGCGTTTTATCTTACGGTCGCGGTCGATGCGCCCTTTGAGTTGGACATTCTCATAGACGATGGCGATTTGATCCGCAAGCGCTTCCAATAGTTCACGATCGCGCGGGGTGTATGGAACCTCGGACCTCTTTTCGCCGAGCAAAAGAAGACCTGCCAAACGCCCATCCGTGCCGCTCATCGGAACGATCAGGCGCGCCCCGAGGTGCGCCAGCCATTCTTTCTCGCCCGGCGGCAAATTGTTTTTCCGCGGAAACGGAAAGCCCTGCGCGCCGCCCTGATCTTCCATGAACCGAAGCAGACGATATTCCTCTGGAATCCGAAGTTCTTGCGCCTCCGCGCCGAGAGTGTAATTCAAACTGAGATCGCGCTTATCTTCTTCGCGGTAGAACAGATACATGCGCTCGGGGTGAAGCGCCCGTGCTACCTGTTCGCTCACATGTTTTGACATCTCCGCCACGGAGTCGAGCTTTCTGATGGCGTCGGTAAGTTCCCGCAGAATCTTTTCCTGATTGTAAGCTTCGCGGAAAAACTTTCGATCAACCAGTTCGCTCAGCCGTTTGCGATACACCAGGCTGAGCGCAACGGCAGCGATGAGGAGCAGATAAAAGTAGAGCGAACTGCGGAAAAGTATCTCTACCAGAGTGCGGTTTGGATCGGAGAGGATCGTCAGGACGAGTCCGACGACTGGAAGCGCGAGAATGATGCGCAGAGCATTCTTCGCGAGCAGGTATTGCACGCTACGGCGGATGATCAGGCTGACCGGGATTACTTGATGGCGCACGATCGCGTACGCGAACGCGAGCGGCACCAGCACGAGCGCGGCATGCGCAGCGACGCTGGGCCATCGCCACGACCATAGCGGCTGGCCGCTTCGAGGCGGGGCAGAAAGGAGCAATGCACCGTACCACACCAACCACGGCAGGAGACCCGCGAGGCAGCCAGCGAGGACAACGCGCATCTTCCGCCGTGACAGAGAACTCGCCTGTCGATAGTTGATCAGCAGTGACAACAGCCCGCCGGCGATGTACATCATGCTAAGGGTTGAGGTGATCGTTAAAAGTGGAGAAAGTTGAAAAGCAAAAATAAAGACACGCTCCGGCGCGATGACCCTCAGAACGTTGAAAAACACAGAGACAGGAAATATTATCAGCAGGTACGGCAGGTAGAGATAAAACCTCAGTCGCGGGAACCGGCGCAGGAGCGGCGAGGGTTCTGGGAATATGAGGAGGAAGTGGAAGCCGACAGGGAGTGGAAATGTCGCAGCTACGGTACCCGCTACTATCACGCCGACGAGCCACCACGGTAAACCTTCAATCGAATAGAAAAAGTTAGTAGGGATGAACATCCCAAACGCCAGCGCAAACAGCAGCGCCTGCTTGTTATGTGGCTTGAGCAAGAAGACTGCGAAACCAATGAGAAGGAAACTGCCGGGAACTAACACGCTTTGCACGAATACAGATGTCCCGTAGCTGAGCGGGAAGGGCACTGTTTGCAGCGTAAACTCCTGCAGCTGTCCGTCGCGTTGGATGACGACCGTGTAGCGGCTTTCGGGCTTGACGCGAGCAAAAGGCTCGGTGACCTGATATATGGTTTTAACTCGTTGACCGTTGAGCGCAACGATCTCGTCACCGACTCGAAGAGTAAGTGCCGGTCCGTCGTCTCTCACGCTCAAAATCAACACACGGTCGCCCTGCTGATTGACATACCACCCTCGATCGCTCGAAGTGCTCAGCCGCGCGAAAGATAGGTAGGCGTTCGCTCCGGCATAAACAAACATGAGAGCGAAGATGAGGCCGACGAGCGTGAGCCGTAGTCGCATGGGTCAATCGCCTCCGCGAGATTTAACCTGCCGTCGCTGCACGGACTTCCTTCAAAACCCCAACTTGCCTTGTATGAAGAAACGGTAAAAAGGGCGCGCCGGTTCAGTTTCGGTTTGAGAGGTGCTTCAAGACGGTCAAGCTGCAACGATTATGGCCGCTCATCTTAGCAAACTTCTCAGCATATACGTAGGTTCGGTTGATTCGTTTGATAACTTCAATCCGCGAAAACCTTCGACATGCTCCACACGCTCATTTAAACCTGATACACTCTCGATAACTTTAACAGTTGCGGCGATATGTGGCACCCGGAGAACCCGATCCGTCATTCAATCCCGGAAACCCGCTGGCCGACTCAAGAGGAGGCGGCCGGAGCGCTGCTTTTTCGCCCGATCCGAGTCGGCCCGGTGATGCTCGAAAGCCGCACGTGGGTCCCGGCGATGGTGCCGTGGCGCGCCACCGATGATGGATACGTGACGCCGGCGAACCTGGACTGGTACAAAAGATTCGCCGCCGGGCAGCCCGGAGCGCTGGTGGTCGAGGCGACGGGAATCCGTGATATTCCGAGCGGGCCGCTGCTGCGCATCGGTCATGACCGTTTTCTGCCGGGCCTGCGCCAGTTGGTTGAGGCCGTTCGCCAGGAGAGCGGCGGACATACGCGCCTGTTTATCCAGATCATCGATTTCCTCTCCGTCAAGCGTCGTCCGGAGAAGGCCAAGTTTCTCGACCGCTTCCTCAAAATAACAGAACGCCACCGCCACGCGCTGACCGAAGCGACGAGCGACGAACACTGGCGCGCCGCGGATGAAGAGGAGGTGCGCGCCTTTCTCAGGTCGGCGCCGGATGAATCGCTCGCGCGCGTGCTCGACGAGCGCGAATACGAATCGCTGGCCTACGGCTACCGCGAGCGCGTCACGGATACGAGCCTGCCCCACATCCGCGATCTGCCGCGGGTGTTGCCGGGAATATTCGCCGACGCGGCGGAGCGCGCGCGCGCGGCCGGGTTCGACGGAGTCGAACTCCACTACGCGCACGCTTACACGATGGCATCTTTTTTGAGCGCGCGAAACGATCGCCCGGATGGTTACGGCGGAGCGCGCGAGAATCGTGTGCGCCTGCCGCTCGAAGTCTACGGCGCGGTGCGCGAGCGTGTCGGCGCGGATTACGTCGTCGGCGTGCGATTTCTCGGCGATGAAGTGATCGAGGGCGGCAGCCGGATCGAAGACGCCGTCTATTTCGGACGGGAATTCGCGCGCGCCGGCTTCGATTATCTGTCGATCTCGAAGGGCGGAAAATTCGAGGACGCGCACCAGCCGAAAGTCGGTCATGCCGTCTATCCTTACACGGGGCAGAGCGGTTACGAATGTATGCCGACCGTGATCTCGGACGCCCGCGGCCCGTTCTCGCGCAGCATCCCGCTCGCCTCCGCGATCAAGCGCGCGGTGAATGAAGCGGGCCTCTCGACGCCGGTCGTCGCATCAGGCGGCATCGCGACCTTCGAGCAGGCCGAGGGGATTCTCGAGCGCGGCGAAGCGGACATCGGCGGCGCCGCGCGCCAGTCGCTCGCCGACCCCGACTGGTACCTCAAAGTCCGTCTCGGAC
>JANOGZ010000894.1:0-4689 GCA_031406255.1 Pyrinomonadaceae bacterium
GCACTCTTCGCCGCCGCGTTTGCCCCCGACCCGTCAGTGAGCGTGCCGACCTCCCAACTCCGCGCGCGGATCGAAACGGCGATCGCCGCATCGCATCAATCGTCACTCGTGGAACCCGCGGCTCCGCTCACTGATCTAAGCTCCCGCCTGCGAGCGTGGCTCGCCGCGCTCACGGCCGTACTGACGATCGCTCCGCAGCGCGCGGCCGCCTTTGCGAGCCTGGCCGCGATCGTCGCTTTCGCGGTGATCTTCGCGCTCGTCCAATCCAGAGTTTCCACGACGAATGAGACACGGGACGCCACGGAAATCGTTTCCATTGAACAAAGCGGGTCGCCGGAAAAGACAGTGATTACGCCGCCACAGCCCGCGACGGGCAGCGCGACTGAAGAACAATCAGCAAAGAATTCAGACGCTGATCCATCGGTCGAAGAGGCTGTAGCAGCGCGGCCCCGGGTGGCGCGGGCGAGTCACGGCCGCACGCCGCGCCGGCCGCGCGCTTCGTCGCCGCCACTTCTCGCGCGCGCCGATAAGACAAACGCGGCGTCCGGTGATGTCCTGCTGCCCGGCGAGGAGAGCTATCTGAAGGCCATCGCCTCGCTCACCGCGGCTATCGAGGTCGGCGCTGATATCGCCCGTCGGCCGACGCTGCGCACGGAATATGAAAGCAATCTGGCGGTCGTTGATCAGGCGATCAACGCCACCCGGCGCACCGTGCTCCGCAACCCGAAAGACGCCGCCGCCAAGGAATTCCTGCTGTCGGCGTATCAAAGCAAAGTTGAATTGTTGAGCGCCGTGGCGGATCAGGCCCAGGTCGCAACTCTATCGGGGCGCTGAAACGCAAAACCCAAATCGTTTATGAAACCGAGAGCTTTAAAATTTACGACCACGGCCTTCCTCTCACTGCTGCTGCTGACGGTGGCGGTCGCGGCGGCGCGCGCGAGCGCTGCGCCCCCGGCGGGAGAAGACGACGAGGTCACACAGGAGCGGCAGGTGGCGACGGAGCCGAACGTGACGGTGCTGCTCTGCGTCGAATCAGGCGACATCGTGGTGCGCGGCTGGGACAGGCGCGAGGTGCGTGCCCGCTCCGAAGATGCCGAGCAGCTCGAGCTGCGGCGCGTCGATGCGACCGCGACCGCGAAACCAGCGACCCGTGTTGAAGTGCTGATCTCCAACTCGGCAGACGAAAAGGCGGGGCCCGGCGATTGTCAAAGCTACAGCAATGTCGAACTGGACGTGCCGCGCGCCGCCACCGTCGTGCTCAAAGCGCGAAGCGGCAATATCGAGGTCGCGGATGTCGCCGAGGCGCGCGTCGAGACGCTGAACGGAGATGTCGAGCTACGACGTATTTCGAAGGTGATTGAAGCGGTGAGCATCAGCGGCGACGTTTTCGTCAAAGATGCGCGCGGGAGCGTTCGTCTGCGCTCGGTGAGCGGCGACGTCGAAGCGGCGGACGTGCGTGCCAACGAGACCGGCGATTTCTTCAAAGTCAACTCGACGAGCGGCGAAATCAATCTCATCGAGATCGGTCACATGCGCGTCGAAGCGATAACTGTGAACGGGGACGTAAGCATGAACGGCCCGCTGGCGAGCGGCGGCGTCTATGATTTCAAGACCACTACCGGTAATGTCACGCTGACGATGCCGGGCGACTCCTCCTTTCGCCTCAACGCCAGAGTCGTCGCCAGCGGCGAGATCGTCACCGATTTTCTTATCAAAACCGCGAGGAACCCCGCTGCGCCCACAGAAACCACTTCGGAGCGTTTGATCGGCATCTATGACAAGGGAGACGCCGAGCTGAACCTCTCTTCTTTCAACGGCACGATACATCTGCGTCGGAAATAACGGGCGACGGATTCTCTTCCGGGATGAGAGGGAAAGACACGCCTCGCGTGTCTGGCCGACGGCTGCTTCTGCGTGGTTCGTCGAGTGCGCGGAAGGCGCCGGAATTTTATGTGTTTTCGAGTCAGAAACTTGCCACAAAGCGGGCGGCCACGGTGTTTTACAGTCAGAGGGCGCAGTTAAGGGTTGGCGCTTGCAGGGGCCGGGATTCAAGGTTTTACAGATGGGGCTGATGGCGCGCTCTTCTTTATGTTAGCTGAAAGCTGAAAGCCGACTGCTGAACGCTTACGAATTTTATAATGATTGTTATCAATCGTGGAGGAACGATCGAGATGCGACGACTAATCAGGATCATCGGGCTAGCGGCGGCGATGCTCACCCTCACTGTGCAGCTTACCGGGGCCTGCACCTATCTCGGCGGGTCACGGGCCGAGGGAGGCGAAAGTGGAAGCGAATCGGCAGCGCAAAACGAGTTTCGGTGGAGCGGACAGGTCGCTTCCGGGCGCACCATCGAGATCAAGGGCGTTAATGGCGACGTGCGCGCGGAAGCCTCTTCCGGGGGCGAAGTCGAGGTGGTGGCGACCAAGAGCGCGCGCCGCAGCGATCCGGCGGGGATCCGTGTCCAGGTGGTCGAGCATGCCGGAGGCGTCACGATCTGCGCCGTCTATCCGAGCAAAGATACGGGACGGCCGAACGAGTGCCAGCCCGGCGGGGGTGGTCGGATGAACGTTCAGAACAATGACGTTCAGGTCAATTTCACTGTCCGCGTGCCGGCGGGAGTTCGTTTCAACGGTCGCACCGTAAACGGCGGAGTGGACGCTGAAGCGCTCGGAAGCGATGTCGAGGCGCACACGGTCAACGGCTCGATCAACATCTCGACCAACGGTTATGCGCAGGCGCACACGGTCAACGGCGGGATTAACGCCTCGCTCGGGCGCGCGAACTGGACAGGGGCGCTCGAATTTGAAACGGTTAACGGCGGGATCACATTAATACTCCCGGCCGAGACCAGCACCGAACTGCGCGCGGAAACCGTCAACGGTGATATCACGACGGATTTCCCGCTCTCTGTTCAGGGACGCTTCAGCCGGAGAAGCATCAGCGGAACAATCGGCGGCGGCGGGCGCGAGCTCAATCTCAAGACGGTGAACGGCGGGCTCCGCATCCAGCGCGCCCAGTAGACCTGTCGGCGGCGGGCGTGGACGCCTTATTCCACGCCTGATTCGATTGAAACTTTTCAGGGGATTTCCGCGCAGGAGGCGGTTCCGAAAATGAGACGCAGCTTAATCATCACCCTTCTCGTTATGATCACTGTCCTGGCATGTGCGCCGGAAGTTTGCAAGCGCTTCGGTAATTTCAAGGCCCTCGCCGCGAACTGGACTGAAACCGTGATCTGGGCGAGCCTTCCGGCTGAAGCGCAGGATGAGCGGCGCGAGCCGCAGCGTGATTTGCCGGAGCGTGAAGAAACACGCCAGAGTTACCAGCTCGCGCCGGGCGCGAGTGTCGAGCTGGCGACCATCAGCGGTGCGGTCGATGTCGAGACGACTACCGGCAACACGGCCGAAGTCCACATCATTAATTCGGCGCGAGACCGCAACGATCTCGCCTGTCACCGGTTCGCCATCGAACACACGCCGGCACGCCTCGCGATCAAACAGGAGTCAACGCCGCGCCGGTGTTACAACGTTCCGACGCGGCAGCGCCTGATGCTCAAAGTCCCCAGAGATGTGAATTTTGAGGCGCGGGCGATTAGCGGCGACGTGCGCATCGGGGAGATCGACGGCCATCTGCGGCTGCGCGGGTTGAGCGGCGACATCGAGGTGGCACAGGCCAGCGGGTATTCGGAATTATCGGGCCTGAGCGGCAACGTGACGATCACAGTCGGACGACTCGGCGAGCGGGGTCTCCGCGTGAGCGGCACGAGCGGCCCGGTCGAGCTGCGCCTCGCCGATGAGCTGAACGCTGATATCCAGGTCAGCGGCCTGAGCGGTGACCTGACGGTCGAGAATGCCAACGTCGTGTTGAGCCGCGTGGGCTCGTCAAGCTTCCGTGGACGGATCGGGACGGGAGGCGTGCCTATCTCGGTCACCGGCGCAAGCGGCACGATCACCATCAGCCGCTCCTCCGGCCGATAGTAATATATCAAAGTAATGAAATGAGCATACGAATGAAAGTAATAGTAGTGAAAGGGAAGAAGATGAGAGAGAGTCAACGAAGCGAGCTCCGGAGGGCGATTGTCGCGGCCGGCATATTGCTGATCGGAGTAATCGGCGTGCTGGCCGGGCAGCAGTCGCGCGCGGAACTGCGCGAAGAGTTTCACCAGACATATCCTCTGGCGGCGAATGGTCGAGTTAGCCTGGAGAACATCAATGGCGCGGTGCGCATCGCTTCATGGGAGCGCAATGAGGTGCGCGTCGATGCCGTCAAGCGCGCGTATACGAACGAGCGTCTGCAGGAGGCGGAAATCAGAGTGGATGCCGGCCCCGACGCGATTCGTATCAAAACCTTATACCCGATGACCTCAAACACTTTTACGGACGATGAGGATCGTCGCTATAACAATCCGGCGAGCGTCGAATACACGCTCACCGTGCCGCGCAGCGCGCGCCTTGAGAGCATCGAATTGATTAACGGCGCGCTTGATATTGAAGGAATCGCGGGCGAGGTCAAAGCCTCGTCGATAAATGGCCGCGTCAGGGCGCGCGGGCTCACCGGTGAAGCCAAGCTGTCCGTCATCAACGGGCGTCTCGAAGCGACCTTTGACCGCCTGGAAGAAGCGAAACCGGTCACGCTCAACTCGGTTAACGGCCAGATCGTTCTGATCATCCCGTCAGACGCCAACGCCGAGCT
>JANOGZ010000912.1:0-1173 GCA_031406255.1 Pyrinomonadaceae bacterium
CACACAGAGCGTTGCCGTGAACGCGCGACGTCTCCTTGTGTGAAGCGTCGCCCATCGTGGCATGGTAACGATCAATGTTCAGCATGCTCATGGCAATGATAAAAGATCAATGACCGGAGCGGACTCAACCGGAGCCGCCGGTTAGCTTTCTGGCAACGCGCCACGATTCACACGATTTGCGCGCCGGCGCGCCACATTTCTTCGATGGCGCGTTCGCCGTCATCGGGTTGAAGGTTGACGGCGCGCATCGCGTCGGCAATGGCTTTAACATGGAAGCCTTCACGCAGCGCATCGAGCACGGTGTTCTTCACGCAGTAGTCGGTCGCGAGCCCGCCGACCCAGAGTTCCTCGACGCCGCGCTGGCGCAGGGTGGCGTCGAGATTCGTGCCGTCAAACGCCGAATAATTGTCTTCGTCGCCCGTGCCCTTCGAGATTATCTCGATGCGCGGATCATCGAAGAGAGCTTGATGAAACTGCGCGCCGTGAGTCTCCTGGACGCAGTGGACGGGCCACGTCCCGCCGTAGTCGGCGAAGTGTTTTGTCTTCGCCGGGTGCCAGTCGCGGCTTTTAACGACCACCTCGCCGCGCCCGAGAAACTCTTCGATCAGTCGGTTGAGCGGTGCGATGACCTCATCGCCACGCGCGACGGCGAGCGTCCCATTCGGACAGAAATCGTTCTGCACATCAACCACGATGAGCGCGCGTTTTGTAACTTTCGACCTCATGTCTTTCCATTCCTCCCGCACCTTTGGGTTATTTCCGGTGGTCTTATATGATGGATACTTTCCCCGGTAGCATAACCCCGCGCGCGGAGAGGGGCAATCCGCACGTTTGATCCCAGCCTGCGCGCGGACGTGAGAAAAGTAACACTTAATCAAGTCAGGGACGACTTCCGGGATGGATAAGTCTTGACACCCGTCGCGTCCTGCCATAATTTGGCGCGGCCACATATGATCGTTAATTAACAGCATCAGCAGAGGAGAAAACCCCCATGACCACAGTGTCCCAGACCCCGGCCTGGAAAGCGCTCGAAGCTCATCATAAAACCATCGCCTCCAAACACATGCGTGATATGTTTGCGGAAGACCCCAAGCGTTTCGAGAAAATGTCGCTGCGCTTTAACGATATTCTCTTTGACTTTTCGAAAAACCGGATCACGGAGGAAACGCTGCG
>JANOGZ010000913.1:0-5257 GCA_031406255.1 Pyrinomonadaceae bacterium
CGCGCCCGTGCGCGAACATGCCTTGCAGTTGGTGGAAACGCGATTGACGAACGATTGGCGATATGTCGAATACGCATTGTCACGCTACATGGATGAAAATGCTCGCGCCCCGTCGCACCTCTCAACAGAAGGCTCTTTGTCAGATAGAAGTTTAAGCCGTCTAAGCGGCCATCTTATCCTGCCGAACGATCTGCTCAACCTCCACCAGGAGAGTCGTCACGGCCTCGATAAGCTGCTCTCGAATAAGCGTGTGTGAGCGTACGCCCTGTCTTAGATGTTCAGCTTCAACAACAGCTTTTCTGACTGAATCTTCAGATCTGAAAGCAAACTGATGCTCGATCAGTACAAGTCTCAGTTCACCGATCGTGCTGGCAATTTCATCCAGGAATTCTACCGATAAAGAGTTTGACGGATACTGGTGTGCTTGCAGAATCAGTTCCTGAAGCCTGTCAGAGAAGTGCACAAGAAGATGAGTAAGACGGTATTGGTGCAAAGCATTCTGCATGATTGAGAGCATACTATCATAAAGTAAGCAATATAGAGATCGCCCTGGCTGGTGGTGGGCCGCATCGAAGGTCCGGATGAAAGCTGGCCCGGCAATTTCTCCAACCGGCCA
The DNA here is from genome assembly GCA_031406255.1 of Pyrinomonadaceae bacterium. GTDB lineage: Bacteria > Acidobacteriota > Blastocatellia > Pyrinomonadales > Pyrinomonadaceae > JANOGZ01. Next base: position 617 of record JANOGZ010000913.1, read on the forward strand.
GGATCTATTGGCCTGGTGAGATATGAGGCAAGATCGGGGAAAGGCATAAATATTTTGGCGGCGGATTTGACAAGCATGCGAAGGTGGGGATAAAAATACGGGCGTTCGTTTTTTATAGGAATCATGCCGAAGCTCAGCAGCAAGGTCGTTGAAGAAAAGAAGGCCCACATCGAGAAGGCTGCCAAGGAGCTTTTCATCAGGCGGGGCTTTCACGCGACTCCGATGCGCCAGATCGCGGCGCACGCGGGCGTCTCGCTCGGCAATCTATACAACTACTATCGGACTAAAGAGGAACTTCTGGCCTCGATCATCAACGGCTATCAGAAGGTCATTGACGCGGGGTTGCACGAGATGCTGGCCGAGATCGGCGAGCCGTTTCGGCCGGAAGAGTTGATCAGGTTCGGGGGACGGGTCAAGGCTCTGGTCAACGAGCACGCTGATTACTGGCTGCTGATGTACATCGACGTGCTGGAGTTCGAGAACGAGCACTTCCGCAAAATGTTCGCCGGACTGGCCCAGAAAATGCGAAAGCGTTTCGCCGGTTATTTCGCCGCCCTGGAGCAGGGGCAGAGCCTCCACGACGGAACCGATCCGGCCGTCGCGTTCACGGCGGCTTACATGCAGTTTTTCAACTACTTTCTGGTGGAAAAGCTTTTCGGCGGTCGCCGCCACTTTGGTCTGAGGGACGATCACGTAATTGCCGCCGTGGCGGAGATGTTCTGTCACGGCGTCCTGCGTCCTGAAAAGGTCAGGCGGGCGCGGGACAAAGACGGAAAGCCGGATCGTGGCGCCGCGCCTCGCAGCGGGCCGTCGCGGAAGAAATAAAGGACCGCATCGATCAGGAGCTTTTACTCGCAGCGGAACCGTTAGTTGCAATGTCTGCCATTTATCATGCCGCGAATCAAGGTCGGTGATATTCATCTCTACTGCGAGGTTTATGGCGAGGGCGAAACCCTGGTCCTGATTCCCGGCTTCAGGACGGGGCTGTGGATGTGGTTCGCGCAAGTCGAGGCGTTCGCGCGAAGGTTTCGCACCATCGTTTTTGATCCGCGCGGCGTCGGCCGCTCTGATAAGCCAGATGCTCCGTTGACGATCAGGACGATGGCGGACGATCTGGCGGGCTTGCTTTCAGCGCTCGACATTGAGCGAGCCCATATTTTGGGCGCTTCATTTGGCGGCTTCGTCGCACAGGAGTTCGCCATCGGCCACCCGCAAATGACGCGCCGCCTGATTCTCTGCGGCACGAGCTTCGGGGGGCCGCGCCACCTGCATCCGTCAGCCGACACCCTGCGGGCGATGACGGCGACTGAAGGGCTCAATACGGAAGAACGCACGCGTCAGAATTTCCTGATGGCGTTCTCGCGGAAATTCATGAGGGAGCGACCGGACGATATGGAGAGAGTCATCGACCTTCGTTTGAGCAATCCCGTCACGGATCAAGCGCACTTCGCGCAGTTGAGGGCCTTCGCAACCTTCGATGCGGCGGCGAGAGTCTCTGGAATCAAAGCGCCGACGCTCGTGATGACGGGCGCGGCGGACATCATCGTCCCGCCCGCCAACTCGCAAAACCTCGCGGCGCAAATACCTGGCGCGAGGCTCATCCGTATCGAAGACGGCAGCCACATGTTCTTTATCGAACAACCCGCAATATTTAACCGCGCTGTTATTGAATTCCTCGAAGAAGGCGAGAGTCAGAAGCCAACAGGATAAGGTCATGACCAACGCGAGAAGCGCAAGAATCACAGGCACGGGATCATACGTCCCGGAGAAAGTGCTGGCCAACGACGATCTCAGCCGCATGCTCGGCGAGGACATCAATGATTTCGTCTCGCAGGTGGTTGGCATACGCGAGCGGCATATCTGTTCCGAACAGGAGAGCACGGCTGATCTGGCGACCGCGGCGGGAAGGCGTGCGCTCGAAGCCGCGAACGTGCGCCCGGAAGATTTAGACCTCATCATCCTGGCGACGGACACGCCGGAATACATCTCGCCCGCCACTTCCGTGGTCGTCCAGCATCGGCTCGGCGCGCGCGCGGCCGGAACTTTCGATATCAACTGCGCCTGCGCCGGTTTCGTCACGGCGCTCGACACGGCGACGAAGTTCATCATCGCCGATTCTTCGTACCGGAAGGTTCTGGTGATCGGCGCTTACGCCATGAGCAAGTATCTCGACTGGACGGAGAAAAAGACCTCGACCATCTTTGCCGACGGCGCGGGCGCGGTCGTCTTACAGGCGGCGGAGGAGGGGACGGGCTATCTCGCCTCGCGGCTCGTCGCCGACGGCAGCTTCCACAAACACATGGGTATTTATGCCGGCGGGACGCACCTGCCGGTCACGGAGGAGGTCCTGCGCGAAGGCGTGTGGACGAAGGTGCGTTTCGCCCGGAAATATCCGCCCGAGGTCAACATCGAGGGTTGGCCGGCCATCATTCGTGACGTGCTGGAGAAATGCCGATTGCGTCTCGAAGATGTCAGCCTCCTGCTTTTCACGCAGGTCAACCTGAGCACGATTAAAGAGGTCATGCGGCGGCTTGAACTCCCGATGTCCCGGACACACACGATCATGCAGAAATGGGGCTACACCGGCTCGGCCTGTATTCCGATGGTGCTCGACGACGCCGTGCGTGAGGGCAAGCTCGAACGCGGGCGAGTGGTCGTGATGTGTGCGTCCGGCGGCGGCTTGAATATGGCTTGCGCGGCCTTTCGCTGGTGAGAAAAGTCGTGACGGGTGACGAGCGGAAAGCGCTTTTGCCTGTCGCTCGCCGCTCGCCGCCCGTCCCTGCTGTTATGAAGTACCGGAACATCTATTCTCTTTTTTGTGATCGCGTCGAGCGCTACCGCGAGCGCGACGCCTTTTTCGTTCGGCAGGGAGATCGCTGGAAAGGTATTTCGTGGGAGCGATTTGATCGTGAAGCGCACGAGTTCGCTGCTGCATTGATCGCGTCGGGGCTCGGGAAGGCGGGCGCGGTGGCTATTCTGATGGGAAACGTCCCGGAATGGCCCATCAGCGACCTCGGCACAATTATCGCCGGCGGCGTGAGCGTCGGTCTCTACCCGACGAGCTCTACGGAGCAATGCCGGTACATCATCAACCATTCGGATGCCGAGTTCGTCCTCGTGGATACGTCCGCGCAACTCGATAAGATACTGCGGGCGCGTGCTGATCTCCCGAAATTGAGATCGATGATCGTGCTCGATGAGCCGGCGGCGCGCGGGAGGCAGGGCGTGGTGGGCTATCGAGAGTTTCTGCAACTCGGCGCGCAGCGCCTCACAGAGACGCGCCAGATTATCGAGGAGCGGGCGCGGCTGGCGCAGCCCGAAGAGATCGTCATCATGGTCTACACTTCGGGGACGACGGGTCTGCCGAAGGGAGCGTGTCTGAGCCATCGCTACGTAATTAACAGCGTCGAGTCTTTGCGCGAGACCATTACGATGTTCGACTCCGATGTCTCCTTTTCCTATCTCCCCTACTGCCACGTCGCCGAACGCATCACAGGTCTCTACAACCGGCTATATGCCGGGGCGGCGGCCTATTTCGTCGAAGACATGACGAAACTCTGGGACTACATGCTGGAAGTGAGGCCGACGGTTTTCGCCAGCCTCCCGCGCTTCTTCGAGAAAGCCCACGCGCGCATCATGTCGGATTTCGCAAAAGCTCCGGCCGAAGAACGCCAGCGGTTCGACGAAGTGCTGCGCCGGGGAAAGCAGATCGGTCGTCTGCGACAGGCGAGAGCGCGCATTTCCGAAGAGTTGAAGAAGGAGTACGAAGCGAAGGCGCGGCCCGTCATCGCCAGAGTCAAGGGCTACTTCGGCGGGCAGATACGGCTCGCCACCTCAGGCGGCGCGCCTTTGCCGCAGGAGATCGCGGAATTCTTCGACGCGCTGGATATCCCGATCCTGCAGGCATACGGGCTGACGGAAAATCTTTGCGTCGCCTTCAATCGCCCGGATAATTACAAATTCGGCACGGTGGGGCAGCCGATGCCGGGATGCTCCGTGAAGATCGCTGGCGACGGCGAGATTCTCGTGCGGAGCGAGATGATGTTCAGTGGTTACTACAAAGAGCCGGAGCAGACGGCGGAAGTCTTTCGCGACGGGTGGCTGCTCACGGGCGATCTGGGAGAGATGGACGGGGACGGCTTTCTCAAGATCACCGGAAGAAAGAAGGAATTGATCGTCACCTCGACAGGGAAGAACGTCGCGCCCGCGCTCATCGAAAATTTGCTGAAAGAGCATCACCTGATCAGCCATGCACTTGTCTACGGAGACGGCAGGAGCTACCTCGTCGCTCTCATCACGCTCAACGCATCCGAGACCGAAAGCTACGCGCTCTCGCGCAACCTCCCCGCACGGGATTTCGCCGACCTGACGCGAAGCGGCGAGATCATCGCCCTTGTGCAAAAGGTTATCGAGGATGTGAATGCGAGAGTCTCATCAACCGAGGCGATCAGAAAATTTGCGATACTGGGTCACGACCTCAGCATCGAAGCCGAAGAGATCACGCCAACCATGAAGATCAAGCGGAAAGTGGTGACGGAGAGATACCGGGATATTTTGGAGGGATTGTACGCCTGATGAGATGGTCACGGGACAGCGGGCCGAGGCTTCGTATATTCTTCGGATTTCAAGAACGGGCACGGC
>JANOGZ010000938.1:0-3635 GCA_031406255.1 Pyrinomonadaceae bacterium
CGTGACGGCGTTCGTCAGCGTCAGCGCTTCGTTCTGCTCGGCGGTATCGGGGATGTAATAAGCGAGGCTGCCCGTATTCGGATTGGTCTGCGAGTTCCACTGCGGGCTGCCCGTCCATTTCGAGTTCGCGCCCGCCGCGAGCGTCTCATCCGCACTGTCGAAGAACACGGTGCTGGTCCGCGTCGCTTCCTGGATGCGGAAGCCGCTCGGCGACGGCCCCCCGCCCGGCGCGGTGTAGCTCCAGCGCAGACGGTAGTTGCCGTTGGTGTCAACGACGCAATCGGTGCCGGCCGGCGCGGGCTGCTCCGTATTTTCCGGCGGCGACTGCACGGGCGAAGTGATGTTCGGAATATTGACGCGCGCCGCGCGATAGTAAAAAGGCATCCGCAAGCTCTGGCCCGAAGAGACCTGCGTCGCCGTGACATACCACTGAAATTCTTTCTGATCGACCGTCACCTGCGTGCCATCGGCGGCAACACGCACAAAGAATGACGCCTGTCCGCCGGCCGGGACATTAACCGAAGTGATCGGCGCGGCGCTATCGGCGGCCGCCGTAAAGGTGATCTGGAATCCGGGATCGGTGGCATTACGATTGTTCTGGAAAGCGAGATCGTAGGCGCCGCCTCCGCTCCCCGTCACGTCGCGAATAAACACCTGTCGCGTACGCACGACCGTCGCATTGATCCCGACGACGGGGACGACGCCGTAGCTCACGCTCGGAATAAGCACATTGATGTTGCCGTCGGCTCCTCCTTCGCTCGGTGTGAATTCGCCCGCGAAGTCATCGGTCGGCGCCAGCAGCAGCGTCGGCGCGACCATGACCGCTCTCGCCGAAAGCGCGCCCGCGATATTGATGTGGCCCGCGCCCATGTCGTTGATCGAAGCGGCCGAGGCGGGGCCGTCCAGCTGCGGCGCTCCGAGGCCGCTGCGCAGATTCGTCGCCGAGTTCATCAACAGCGCACGCGCGACCGTGACGGTATCAAAACGTCTGGCGCGGTAATCGGCCGCATCGAGGTTTGTCGAGTCGAGGCCCAACTCTTCGCGCACGCGCTGGCGAACGAGGGCCATCGCGCCGGCGGTGATCGGCCCCGAAAAACTGGTGCCGTTGGCCTGCACGTAACCGGACAGGCTGGCGAGGCCGACGGTTTCTTCCGGCACGCCTTCGGCCGTCGCCGCGCCGAGGATGCCGACGCCGGGCGCGGTCACATCCGGCTTGATCACACGAAAGCGCGCGTTCGGATGATCGTTAGGTCCGCGCGAGCTGAAATTCGCCATGGCGGGAGCGAACACCTCCAGCGCCGTACTCTCCGCGAGGCGCAGGGGAAACTGCGAGATCGCGCCCTCGGGCGCGTCATCAACGCCGTCGCCGTTTCCGTCGCTATCGGAATTGCTGATGCGATTGATCAGATACCTGCCGTTCTCATCTGTCAGAGAAAAGACAGGAATATTGCCGACGACCGCGACCGCCGTCAGACTCTCTCGATCATCCGTGATCAAGATCGCGGCGGGCTGCTGCGCGGCGACCGTGTTGGTGATGTTGAAGAACGTGCCGCTGCCTCCATCGACGAGCGCGATGCGGTTGCGAACCTCGAGCGGGGGCGCGTTCGGATTACGCACCAGCACATAGTGCGCGGAGAGAGACCCTCCGGGGAGCGGGCCGCCGCCGGCCACCGGGAATATCTTGATCCCCTGACGCTCGCCGGCCTGCGGTACGTTGGCGTTCGAGGCGGCCCCCGTTTCGGGCGGCGGGCCGGGCGTATTGTCCGCCAGTGTTTCCAGCGGTATCTGATTCGGCGCGAGCACATCGCCGCTCGAGACCGATCCGGGATCGAGGCTGGCGGCGACGGAGATGGCGAGCGTCGCCGCGGAGGGCGCGCCGATCGTTCCGGCTCCGGGGCCGGAGTTTCCCGCCGAAGCGACGACGATCGTGCCGGCGAGCGCCGCATTGTTGGCCGCGCGTGATGTCGAGCCGGCCGGATCGCCCGCCGTGTCTCCGAGCGAGAGATTGATCACATCGGCGACGGGCTTCGGCACGCCCGTCGGCACCCGTCCGTCGCTATTGCCGAGAATGGTGAACGGCGAGGCGGCATCCTCGATCGCCAGCGACACGTCGCCGACGCACCTCGCCGTCGCGTCGCACACCTTGTAAGCCATGATGCGCGCCTGCGGCGCGGTGCCGAACAACTCGACGCCGCCCGGCGTCGGGCCGATGCCCTGCGGCGGATTGACGCCCAGACCGAAACCGGGATTCGGCGGCGTGGCGCCGTCGACGCGATAACCGGCGGCGTTGGAAGCGACGAGTGTGCCGTGACCGAAGTCGTCGGTCGGGTCCGGATTCACGAACAGCGCGTAGTAGTAGATGACCTTCCGATTATCACTCGGGCTGGCCGCATTGCCGGCGATGCGCGGCAGCGGCGTCGAATTGCCGGTGCCGCCGAACATCGGATGGCGATAGTCGACGCCGGTATCAATCACCGCGATGATGATGTTCTGACCTTCAAAGCCGTCGATCTTCGTCGTGCGCGGCGTTTCGGGATGACCCGCCTCTGGAGCGGGCGTGAACTCCTGATTCGCGCCATACACGGCGGCCCGGCGTGCGGCGATGGTCGCCTGTGTGCCGAGGCTGTAATCAATAGCTTTGTCGAGCATCAAGCGCAGCGGCTGTTCCTCAGAGACATGCGCGACTTCCGGCAGCGCCCGCAGACGCGCCATGTCATCCGTGGCCACGTACGCGACGAAACCATTCAAGACGTAGGTGAAGCGGTATTCGATGTGGCGCATCGAGCCATCCACCTGCCGCACGTCCGTCTCGCGCAGCCGCGCCCGCACGCCCCGCGCCGGCAGAGAGGCGAGAAAGGCGTTCTGCTTATCGCGTAACTGCAGCGTGTACGCGACGAGGTCTTTCTGTGATAGATGCCGCCCGGCGCGCTCGGCGCCGACTTTCTGCACCACGACGGGTGCGCCCTTCAGCTCGACGACCACGGCCTTGACAGGGCCACCCACTCGCTGGCGAAAAGTCGTCACGTCGGCCGCCTCTCCCGGACGCTCTTTCCGTTCTACCGTGACGCGCGGCGTCTCCGGCGGCGCGCCGCGAGAAGTCCGTGTGGCGGCCCGGCGCGATGATTCCGGATTGACCGATTGAGCCGGGCGCTTGTCAGTGGCCGTGGAAGTTTGGGTCGTGCTCACCAGGAGAGCGGCGCAGCAAAAAGCGGCGAGCGCAAGAAGAAGCGCGGGCCGTAAAGCGTAGCGCGCGTGGGGCTGACAGGGCATCATTTCTAATCTCCTCAGAAGTGCATGCGGTGCGTCGGCAAATAGCTTACGAAGCAAGCGCCAGCCTGAAAACTTCTTCGCCATTTTCGGCCTGCAATAAGTGGACGAGGCCAGCGCAAACGAAACGATCGCTGACGAAAGCGATTAGGGGGTATTAACCGGGGAAGTGCACTTGCCATCAGAGCGAACGCACAAATGAGGGAAGGCGTCACTGACGGCGAAAGCAGAGTGTCGGGAAGGTCTGCCGGATCCGTTCTATGCGGCCATGATTTTCTTAAACGCGGCGGTATCGGCGTCTACCAATCGCATTAATTCGTCTTTAATTTTTTGCCCTTTCTCGGCCCAGTTACTGAATTCTTCCCAGC
>JANOGZ010000951.1:0-1662 GCA_031406255.1 Pyrinomonadaceae bacterium
CTACACGACGATGTGACTACGATAGACCGTGTTCAGCGGCCAGAAGCATGAAGCCCTTTCGGGCGCATCAGCCGCAACCGTTGAGGTGTCAACGATCGCTCTGTTCCGACGACTTTTCGAAGGAGTATTGAAGTATGAGTATCGCGACTAAAGCCGGCGACGCCGGTGAGACCGGCCTGATCGGAGGCGAGCGCGTCTCAAAGGCCGACCTGCGCGTGGAAGCCTACGGAACGATTGACGAGCTGACTTCGATGATCGGCTTCGCGCGTTCGATCTGTGAAGACGCGGAGGTGGACGAACTCAGCAAGACCATCCAGCGCGAGTTGTTCGCCGTGAGCGGGTCGGTCGCCAATCCGCTCAGTAGCGGCCGAGAAAAGCCTTACGTGACGGGCGAAATGGTGGAGTCCCTCACGGCGCACGTCAATCGCATCGAGAGCATCGATGGACTCCTTGCCGACTGGTCGCTGCCCGGCGAGCACGCCGCAGCGGCGGCTTACGACGTGGCGCGCACGGTCTGTCGCCGCGCCGAGCGCCATGTCGTTCGCCTCGCCGAATCAGGCGAAGCTGTCGACGCACAGGTCATCGCTTATCTCAATCGTCTCTCCGATCTTCTCTGGCTCTTCGGTCGCCTCCTTGAGCTGCGCGCGGGCGTTGACGGCTCGCTGCGCGACACGGCGCACGACGGCCCACGCTGGTCGCGCGCATGGTAACCCAATGATGAACGATGAATGAGAAGCAGTGGACAGTGGCCGGTGGTCAGTGGTCAGTAGGCAGGCAGTGCTTTTTCTGACCACTGACCACTGTCCACCGATCACTGCTTCTCATTCATCATTTGATTATCATGATCACCTGACGCTCGCGCCCGCCATCAAACTCGCACAGAAAGATGCCCTGCCACCGTCCGAGCAGCAACTCGCCTTCATGAAACGGTACGGTGACGCTTGATCCGACAAGGCTCGCTTTAATGTGAGCATCGGAATTCTCCTCACCATGACGGAAACCCATGCCGTGCTGCGGAATGAGCGTCCGCAGAGCGTGAAGCATATCCCGGGGCACGTCCGGATCAGCATTCTCGTTAACCGTCAGCCCCGCCGTCGTATGCTGCACGTAGAGGACACAGACGCCTTCGCGCACGCCCGATTCTTTCAGCTTCCGCCGTACCTCATCCGTGAACTCCACCATCTCCTCGCGCTCACGCGACCGCACTTTAATCACATCCATCGCCACCATCCTCCGCGCCACTGAGCGCTTTCGCTCCAAAAATCACTCTTGATTTTTTCAATACATTTACGACACAATGCAATTTCCGTCCGCAACCGAGACTGTCCGGGATACCTCACACCGAGCCATATCGCGACATCTCACGGTTGAAAACATAGCACAACAGGCCCTTCCCTTTATCGAGCGCGAGCCGTGCGCGACTTTATCGCCGTTCGCGCGCAAAAAAACATAGGCGAGTTGCCAACCTCATAAAGGAGTCTACCTCATGTCACACACGAATCCTCACCAGCCATCAGCCGTCAAGGTTCACTCAATAATCTTCACCCTTTGCCTCGCACTCTGTTTACCGCTCATCACACACGCCCAATCTGCTGATGAAACGGCCCTACGCACTATCACCGAAAACTTCTTCACCGCTTACCAGAAGAAAGACTTGGACAG
>JANOGZ010000983.1:0-2510 GCA_031406255.1 Pyrinomonadaceae bacterium
ATTTAGCAGGGTAAAAGACAAGTCGCGAGAGGGTGTAATCAGCGATCGCGGGCAGGGTGCAATCAACATCCCACCGCACGCACAGGTGGCTCTACAGCCATCCACAAAATCAGAAAATCAGTCTCACAAAGCGTCGCGGCGATCAGCGTGTGCAGTTACCAGATGAAGATTTCACGCCCGAAGCGCGCCCGACATCACGGACTATCCTGCAGGTTTGACAGCCGTTTCACTCGCCCAGTGGAGCATATTTGAACAGCCTGAATCGGTACCGCTGCTGGTCACGAATGTTTTGCGCCACGGCTCCGTGAAGAGCATCGTCCCATGTCGTGTACTGCTCGATGAACCGATCCGCCGCCGCCTTGTCACCCTGATACTGCACGTCGAGAACTTTGGCGAGCAGTTTACCCACCACGTCGTGGTACTTGTCGTAGTTGATGCCGAGTCGCTTTGTCTGCGGGTCGAAGACGAGCAGCCCGTTCTCCAGAAAGAAGTTCCATTGCATGAGCTGCATGGTGTTATAGGGCTGTTCACGGCGCGGCCGATTGTTCTGCAACACACGGTTGATGCCGTTGGCGTACACGGCGCGGAGTTGCCCGGCGGTGTAGTAGCCCTGCTTATGTAGCGCTTCGGCGACGAAGAGCGAAACGAGATCCGCCTTCATCTCCTCCAGCAGGCTCGAGTCCTCCTGCAGAGCCGTGTCGAGGTCCTGCCCGTTCCGTGTCATGTCGACGCCGAGGTAGTGCCCGACCTCGTGCCAGAGCGTACGGTAGAAGCTGCCGTCGGAGGTGAGCTCGTCCGCGTGCGCCGCCGCGACCGCCGCCTCCCAGGCGCGACCCGTGCCCTCAAAGATCTCCGGGTTGCGCATGATATTCGAGCGCAGCAGGATGGTGCGGCCATAGCGACGCGCGAGATAGCTCTCGTTCGGGAGAATGGTCGCCGTATTGCCGCCGCGCGACTGCCCGAAGTCGGCGATCACGTCATAAACGCCGACCGGGATGTCTTCCTTCACCTTCTTGTGGCGCTCATAGGGAAGCGAGTCTTCAAGCGACTGCAAGCCCTGCATCGCCTTGCGCAGATCGTCCGTTTCCTGTCGCCGCGTACTCAAAAGGCTGAAGGCGAAGAAAGTCTTGACCCCGTAGAGTTCATCGTCGTAGACCTCGTAAGACCCGATTTCCGCGTTCAGGTTCTTGAACCGCCCGGTCACCCAGGCGGCGTCGCCCGACTCGTAATCGTTTGAGAGCAGGTCGCGGCTGCGGTTGCGCAGATAGCGCGCGAACTCTTCGTCTGACGGCTGCACGTCGTCGGCCGCCTCATTCATGAGCGCGTGGGCGCGGAGCAACTCGTCAGCGTAGGCGACGGAGTAAGGGACGGCATAAAGGCTCTTCGGGTCGCGCTTCGCGAGCAATCCCTGTAGCTCCTTTAACAGTCCCGGATGCAAGGTCGCGAGGGCCGGATACTGTCTGAGCCTGGTGAGGTCGCGCTGCAAATTCTCCGTGGTGGCGCGGCGAACGACGGTGCGCAGGTCAAGGATCTGATCGCGCTTCGCGGGGTGCGCCGTAAGGTAGGCTTCGATCTCCTGCCTGGTGATTCCCCACGGGTACACGTTGTGTCCGGGCGGCGTCATCTCCACCGGCAGGAACGGCTCGCGCTTATTCTCGAGGGTGGTGGCGATCGGCCCCTGATTCAGGCGGTAGAGCGTGAGCAGGTTTTCGGTCGCGGCGGGCGAGCCGAGGCGCTTGCCGAGTTGCTCGAGGTCGCGGTGCGCTTCGAGCGCCCGCGCGTGCCTTTGCTGCTCATAGATGCGCTGAAAGATTTTACCGACCTCGAGCAGCTTGCCGACCGCCCTGCGCTCACCCTCGCTCAGGTGTGAAAGATCCGGCGACAGACGGACCGTCAGCGTTTTATCTACTAGCGCCTGTCCCTTCTCCAGCGGCCAGTAGCCGGCGGGCAGGCCGCTTCCAGAAAGCTTACGGGGTACGGTCTGCGCGAGAACCGTACAGACGGATACAGCCGATATTAATGTAAAGGCCAGCAGACTTTTCATGGTTCACCTCTACCCGCAAGTTTATCGAAAGCAGCCGCTCCGGGAAAGGAGATACGAGCGCACATACTGATGATACCCCTGATGGTGATTGCGGGTGGGTGGTCCGTTTAAGATTCTCGGAAGGTCAGAAGGAAAACAAGGGGCGGGAAAAGTAATTATGAGGCGCTCGAAGTTAGATCAATCTACATCACCAGGGCGGCGCCGAGTATGGCAATGCCTTCCTGCGGATCGGCCTCAGCCAGGCAGAGTATACTTGTTTGCTTTTGCCCTTCCGCCTGGATGAACGCGCTTGCCGCATCCGCGCTCAATGGCCTGGAGAACAGGTACCCCTGCCCATATTCGCATCTCTGCGCTTTGAGATGGGCGAGCTGTTCTTCTGTTTCGACTCCTTCGGCGACCACTTCCATCCCCAGGTTACGGGCGAGGGTTATGATTGTCCGCACGATCTCCAGATTCTCGTCGCCCG
>JANOGZ010001020.1:0-1789 GCA_031406255.1 Pyrinomonadaceae bacterium
GTGAGTTGCGTTTCATCAATAGACCTCATAGGGCTGGCTCGGAGATTTGGAAGGGGGAATTATAACTGAGAGGCCATTGATGCAACACTGCCGAATAAAGGGCGCCCGGCAGAAGAGGTGAGACCGCCGCCTCCCCCCGCCCGGGTCGCCCTCTCCGGCGATGCGTCGCCGCGCGTCTACCTGTTAGCCTCAGATCCCCTTTTTGGCCTCTTCCTTAAGGTTGGCTTCAATCATCGCCTTGAGCGACTCATAGGAACGCTCGGCGACGCGTCGTCCGTTGACGAAAATGGTGGGCGTCCCGTTGACACCAAGCTTGAGGCCGTCGCGAAGGTCGCGCTGGACTTTATCGGAGAACCGTCCGGAGTCGAGCGCAGCGTCGAACTTCTGCCGGTCGAGCCCCAACTGGCTCGCGTACTCTTTGAGTTTATCGCTTCCCAAAGCCGACTGGTTGCGAAACAGGAGCGCGACGTACTCCCAGTATTTGCCCTGTTCACGGGCGGCCTCAGCGCCCTCGGCGGCCTTGAAAGCGTTCGCGTGCTGGTTGAGCGGGAAATCGCGCACTACCAGGCGCACCTTGTCGCCATACTCGTTCATAAGCCTATCAATAATGGGCTGGGCCTGCGCGCAACTCGGACACTGGAAATCCGTGAACTCCACGATCGTCACTTTGGCGGAGTCGCTTCCTTTCGTCGGTTGGTCATCAGCGGCGATATCATAGGTGGGTTGCACCGGCGGCGTCAGGAACGTTTGGACTGATGCGTTTTGGCGCAGCTTTTCCGCGAACGTCACCTCCGCCTGAAACGCCTGGCGCTTCTGCAGATACTGAACGAGCTGGCCTTTCACCTGCGCGAAATCACCGTTGATCTGATCCTTATTTTGATTGTAGAACGCCTGCGCATCCTGCTCCGTCACCTGCGGCACTTTCGCGTTGACTTCCGTCTCAATCAGGGCGCGGGTGGTGATCTTTCTCTGCTGCGCCTCTAGCTCGAGCAGCAGATCGTTGATCTTGATGTCGAGCGCCTTCTTTCGGTTTTCGTAAACCTGCTCCTGCACCTGATGAATGACGGGGCGGAGACTGTCTTCGACATCGCCGGACGTGATGGCCTCGCCATTGATCGTCGCTAAAACGCGCGCGCGGTCAGCCGTGGTGGCGGGTACGCTGACCTTATCTACCAGCACCTTCGTTTGCGCGGCGACGCTCAACCTTTCGGCCAGCTTCTTTGCCTCCTCACGCTGCCGCTGGTTACGTAAGAAATCAATAATATCGCCCTTCACGTCTTTGAAATCGCCCTCAATGCGGGCCTTGTTCTGCTCATAGAACGCTTGCGCTTCGGCTTCGGTCGGTTCCTTGGCTTTCGCGATGATCTCTTCCTCAATCAGTCGGGTCGCGCTGATGTTCCGCTTCTTCGCTTCGGCTTCCAGCAGCCTGGAGTTGATCTGTAAAGCAAGCTCCCGCTGTCGCGCTTCAACGACCCGGCCTTCGAGTTCGCGGATTTGCTGTGTGAGCCGATCATTCGCAGCGTCGATATCTTTAATCGTGATCTTCACTCCGTTGACAACGGCGAGCACCTCAGGCAGCGTCAATTCGCAGCCGCACGGCTCTCCTTTGGCGGAGACGGAAGGCGCCGGTTGCACTACGGCGGGCGCCGCTTGTTTCGCGGGCGCTCCCGACACGCTCTGGCGAGTTTGCGCGTGTGTTGCGGCACAGGCGCTGAAAGCAATAAATATTAATAACAGTTTTTTCATCAGTTTCTCCGAGAACACGGGAAGTCGAACGATATCGAAAGGC
>JANOGZ010001088.1:0-1930 GCA_031406255.1 Pyrinomonadaceae bacterium
TGCAGGCGGAGAAGATGCGCGCGAACGGTGTCGCCAGCGCGCTCGTCAAAGAGATTTCGATGCGCGGCTGAAGAATGCCGTAACCGGCGGTGACGCGCCCTCCTTGCGAACGGAAATGCGGGCGGTTGAGCGGGTGGATGATTGTTCCGACGAGCCGACGAGCCGCGTCTCTCGGCAATTGCGTGTCGGCGTCGAGCGTGATGCAGTAGCGAATGGTCTTGAGAAACTCGAAGTCAACATTCTCACCGGTCGCCCGAGCAGCCGCGCTGGTCGCATCAACCGAAAAGCTCATAGCGCTTTCCGCATTCGTCGTGTCCGCCGCTTGGCTGAAGACGAAACTTGTATCGAGTTTGCCGCGCAGCAATCCGTTGAACTCGTGCAAATTGCCGCGCTTGCGCTCGCGGCACATCCACTTGCCTTCGCCCGCGTTCCACACGCGCCGCCGCGTGAAGCAAAGGAAACGCGGGTAGCCCTCCGCCGCATATTTTCGATTGAGTTCCGCGAGTGCAGCGCACGCCGCCTCGCGCAAAGTGGCATCCTGAGGCATCTCTTCATGCGCAGCGTCAACGAGGTCGCCGAGCAGGGCGAAGAAGAGTTGCTCGTCGCGGTTGGCGAGGTAGTAAACTTCGAGCCGTTCGCAAAGCTTGCCCACGGTCTCTTCATCCGTGAGCTGAGTCGGAATGACGACGACGGTGCGCGCCTCCAGAGGGATGCCGCTCGACAGATTCATCTTCGGCAACAAGTGCGGTTTGAAGATGAGTGTGACGAGACGGTTGACGATTGTCAAAGCGAGTTCGCTCGCCGGCACGAGCGCGACGAGCACGATTGCCACGAGCGCGAGCCATGATCTTGCGCCGTGCGCGACCGCGTAAGACGCGAGAGCGGCGACGACCGACGCGGTCAGCAGCGCGAGCGCGGTCAGATAAGCAAAGGTCGGGTGACGATGCAGCCAACGGCGGGTACGCTCGCTCATCTTCGGGCGGTAAGCGAACGCGCGTTCCAACTCCCCGACTCCATCAGAGCTAATGAGAAAATATCCGACGTGCGACCGTCGCGCGCTCTCGTCAAAAGATAGTGGCGTACCTTTATCCCGTTCCTTCTGCTCGCTGCCTTCGTGCTCATTGCGGGAGGCGAGCTCAACGGCGCGGCGGGCAATCGCAATCTCGCTGGCGCGGGTTCGTTTCGCAATGCGCTCGATTGTGTGGCGGTACTCGTCGCGCGTCGCAAAATCCATCGCGGCGTAGGCTCCCGCGGGGTCTTCGCGCAAGGTTCGATCGACGAGGCTGACGCTCTCGAAGAAGTCGCGCCAATCGAGCGTCGAGAGCAGGCGCATACTCGTGATGATGTTGGCGACGGAGACCTGCGCCGCGGCTTGGCGGCGGTGTTCGATTTGCGCGAGATTTTCAACCGTGCGCCCTGCGCGGCGCAGACGTTTCTCCAGCGTCTCAAGCGCGAAGCTCATCGTCGCGTCGCCGTCGCGCAAGCGCGCCGCGAGATGCACGACGTAAGCGTTTGAGAGTTGCTTAACGCCCTTGAAACTCTTTGTCAGAAAATTCAGCAACTTTCCCGCCGAATCTTCGGCAGATCTCTCCACCAAATTGTCGGCAAGTTTGTCCGCCGCTTCACGCTCAAAGCGCGCCGCCAGGATGAGCGCGGTATAGCGGCGCAAATTTTCGATGAGGGCGAGGCGCAGGCTGATCGGGAAAGCCCACAGCTCGCCGATGGTCAGCGCGGTGCGCTCTTGGTAGGCGTTGAGGAAGAGCCGCAGCGTTTCGGCGTCGAGGCGGTTGTCGGTGTGCGTGATTACTTCAAGGGCGATGTGATAAATGCGCGGGAGTCCGGCGAATGCCCCAGCGTCTAATTTTGGAAGCTCTGCGTAGAAGCTGCGCGGCAAGTCCTGACGCACCTCGCGCAGTTGCTCTTCAACGAT
>JANOGZ010001113.1:0-2076 GCA_031406255.1 Pyrinomonadaceae bacterium
GGCATATGATGGTCAAAGCATTCTTCTGTCAACATACAAGGCGGCCGCGTTGCTGGTCGCCTCCTGCTGTAATGTTCGCGGTAGGAATCGAACGCGCAGATAAAGTGCCCACGCGTGCTGGTACGGCATGGGCTCTCTCTCTGCGCAAACAGTGACCTGGAGGGATTGTTAGTTGCGGTTGCGACGCCCGAAGACCGGGTGGCTCGGCGAGCCCGCCCCACGGCGGTAGTAGCCATTGCCACGCCTGAGGTTGCGGCGGTCGTCATCGCGGCGCGCTTGGCGGATCTGACGATCATGCCCGCGCTCGTCGTGGCGGAGTGCGCGCCGCTCATCGCGCGTGAGCGTGCCGTCCGAACGAGCGGCGCGCCGCGCTTGCCGGACCTGGAGCTGGCGCGCGCGCAAGTCTCGCGCCTCGTCACGGGTGATCTGCCCGGAGCGGATGCCGCGCCGGATACGACGGCGGTCACCACGGTCGTTGTAGCGTTGCCCGAACGTATCGGACGCGAAGCCAACGAACATAACGATTACGATCAGAAGAAGGAATTTTTTCATCGGTCAACCCTTTCCTTTTCCCTGAAGTTTGATTTTGTAAACTGACGGCATTTCTGGTTGGCGGCTGCCTGCACACCGTCGGAGAGAGTTCAGTGGGGCGGTTCATCCGAGGAGCAGAGGGCAACTACCATACCAGGCTGAGGCAGTCGCTTCGTCGACCCCTAATTGTTAATAGTTTAAGCTCCGAAACCGATCTTGCGTATCCGGCCGGGGGCCCCGTTCCTGAAATCGAACACCCGGTGCATGGTTTCCAAGCTGAAGCGGTGCCGCGCAAGAGCCCACCCGGCAGGCTGACAGACTTCGGCTCGCCGCGCACATTTTCGGCTATTTCATGATTAAGTGCTAAGGTCGCCCTCCTTGTTGTGCCCGCATGGCCCGTCCCGAATTGTTCTCGAAGTGGTCGAAAGCGGTCTAGGATAATAATTGTGCGACGGCAGCATTTACGTGAATCCGTGTAGTATCAAGAAAAGGAATCCCGCGGTCCGTGACATCCCGCAAAATCAAGGGCAGTTCCGTCCCGCCTAAGATTAGCCCTTCGATACCCTCCCGCGCTTTCAATCGATCTACTATCTCGAGCAATCGCTCGCGAGTTTCCGGTAGAATAATACCGTTCACCAGTTCACTCATGTACCTGTCATGAATATAAGCTTGCTCGTCTTCGTCGGGTACGACAAGCTGAATCCCTTCCCTGGAAAATACGTCGGGGTAGAATCGCCCGTGCATGGTGAAACGTGTGCCGAACAAACCAACTCTTTTCAACTCCAAAGATCGAGCCGCCGCGCAAGCTGCCTCGACAATGCTCAGGAGCGGAATGGGTGACTGGCGACGGATTTCATCAAAAACGATATGCGGCGTATTGGAAGCCAGCAACCCGACATCTGCCCCCGCCCGGGCAAGCTTCTGCACTTCACCGAGCAGATACTCTGTCACCCTCGCCCATTCATTCGCCCCGATCAATGAGAGCATCTTCTTCAAGTCGATACTGTTGATGATCATCGAGGGATAGCTTCCATCCTGTTTCTGCCCACGATATGAGGCGATAATCAAGCGATAATATTCAACCGTGGACTTCGGCCCGATACCGCCGATGATGCCCAGTGTCTTCATCCCGAGTTCTCCCAACATTCGATAAGCGCCGTCATGATTTTTTGGACTGTATTGACGCATCGCGTATGTCACGCGCTGCGCCGATGCTCTGATGCGGGTCGCTCGCGTCTGCCGATCACTCAAACTCATCGTAAAGCGCGTGACTCGTCACCGGCACTTGCTCAAGCTTGCGGGCGGGCGCCGGGCGCGATCGCGTGTTCGAGATAACGGCGCGCGGCGTCGGGAAGACCGGCAGGATGATCGGGCCCAAACGTCTGCTCGGCGGTGGGCGGCGACCTCCACGATTCGTCAGGGGAAGATGTTTTGGTCATCGTTCCCCGGTGACGATCGAGACCCTGCCCTGCCCCCAATGCGGCAAGCCGCCTGGAGTCTGTATTTGCGACCGTGTAGAGACGGTAGCGACCAGGCTGCGAGTGG
>JANOGZ010001137.1:0-2513 GCA_031406255.1 Pyrinomonadaceae bacterium
GCCGACACACCCGCTCCGATGAGAATCGCGATTTGCTGGAATCGAGGCGTGGCTCCGACGAGGAATCCCGTCTTCAGGTCCTGTGACGTTGTTCCACCGTTTGAAGCCGCGATGCAGACGATGGCGCCGATGGAAAGCGCGGTGACGAAGTATGTGGGACCGGTCCATCCGATGATCAAGAAGATCAAGCAGGTCAGCAGCAGCGTCGCGACCGTCATGCCGGAAATAGGGTTCGACGATGATCCGATCTCGCCGGTCAAACGCGATGACACGGTGACGAACAAGAAGCCGAAAACGATGATTAGAAGCGCGCCGGGGATGTTCCATTGAAGGTTCAATTGCGGGAAAACCATGATCATCGCGATCAGCGCAAAGATTCCGCCAAGGACGAACTTCATGGAGAGGTCTTGGTCTGTGCGGGGCCCTGAAGCGCTCGCCGCCTGCCCGCCCCGCAGATCACTGAGCCCGCCTTTCAGACCATGCCAGATCGTAGGCAGCGACCGGAAGAGGCTGATGATGCCACCGGCCGCCACAGCTCCAGCGCCGATGTAGAGGACGTATGCGCCGCGTATGTCATTCGGGCCCATTTCGCCGATGAGCTTCTCTCCGGGCGGAAGCACAGTCGTCAGTCCCTCACCGAAGAACTTAATTGCCGGGATCAAGACGAGGTAAGCCAGTACGCCGCCCGCCGCCATAATGGATGCGATGCGCGGGCCGATGATATAGCCGACGCCGAGCAACGCCGGGTTAATTTCAGCGCCGATGGAGCCGGCCTTGAACGGAGGGCCAAATACTTTTTCCGGAATTTCCTTCCATCCATACAAAGCCTTGTTGATAACCTGGTAGATGAAACCGACTCCGAACCCTATGAAGATGGTTTTTGCGCCTATGTTGCTCGTCCCAGACGCCGCCGCTTCAGCTTTGGCGGCCTCCGATGCCATCGCTTTCGACTCTTCGGAAGCGCCTGCTTTGAGCACCTCGGCGCAGGCCGTCCCTTCAGGGTACTTCAAAATCCCGTGCTGCTGAACGATCAGCGCTCGCCGGAGCGGAATCATCATCAAGATTCCGAGCAGACCGCCGAGGATCGACACGAGCATCACGCGCGTAAACTCCAGGTCGAACCCGAGAATCATGATCGCCGGCATTGTGACGCCGACGCCGAAGGCGATTGATTCGCCGGCCGAGCCCGCCGTCTGCACGATGTTATTTTCGAGAATCGTCGCGTTCTTCGCCCCGAACTGCGAGAAAAGGCGGAAAAGAGTGATCGAAATGACGGCTACCGGGATGGATGCGCTCACCGTCAGTCCGACTTTCAAGACCAGGTACAGAGACGAAGCGCCAAATACCATGCCGAGGAGCGTACCCACGATCAGAGCGCGCGGAGTAAGCTCCCGCATAAGGGTTCCGGCCGCGATATAGGGTTGAAAAAACGCGGCTTGTGGCGCCTCAGGCTTGGCCCCGACGATATCTGGGAATTCATTCGCACCGACGCTTTCAGAAGACATCTGAGGTGACCTCCGATAGAGTTTTTACAACGGGGAGCGCGCAGGGTTTAAAGACGCCCGCTACTTTACACGGGCAGGCCGCGCTTCGGCAAGCAAGTCTGCCAAATAAAGCGCGAAATTCTGGGGTTTGAGCCTCTCGAAGAGTCGAACGTTGCCCCGCCAGGAAGGCGAACGTTGCTCTGCGGGGAGCGCGGCGCGTCCTGTCGGCATCGGCGAGGCCGCGCCAAAAAGGGAAGCGACGCACCGAAAAGGCCAAACCTTTACGCGCTGCGCTCAAAGCCGCCGACGCCAGCACAAACGCCCTACATTTCAAACACGGTTTCGATTACACTTCAGTCGCCCTTTCACAACTTTTCCACGAAGGACGCAAATACCGATGCGCTTACGCATACTCGCTTTGCTTCTGGCGATTACGGTCTGTCTTCCATCGCTCGTCTTCCCACCGGCTCACGCACGGCGTTCCGGTTTCCGGGCAACTCCGGTACGCGCGGCGCGGATTCCCGCCCCGGAGGAAGTGCTCGGCTTTCGCCCGGGCGACGATCGCAAACTCGCGAGTTGGAACCAGGTGCTCGAATACTTTGTCAAACTCGACAAGGCCAGCGATCGCGTGAAGTTTGAAGCACTGGGCAAAACCACGATGGACATGCCTTTTGTGATGGCCACGATCAGCGCACCTGAGAATCTAGCGAGACTCGAAGAGTACAAAAGAATCCAGCAGCTTCTTGCTGACCCCCGCAAGCTCGGATCAGACCCGGATCGAAAAGCACGGCAACTTATTGCGCGTGGCAAAACGATCGTCCTGATCACGTGCGGTATTCATTCGACGGAAGTCGGTTCATATCTTTCGAGCATGCTGATCGCGCACCGCCTCGCCTCATCGAATGATCCGCTGGTGCGAGAGATTTTACGCGAGTGCATCGTCCTGCTCGTTCCATCACTAAACCCGGACGGCGTTGATATCGTCAAGAACTGGTACGAAAAGACCCGCGGCACTCCTTATGAAGGCAC
>JANOGZ010001240.1:0-6375 GCA_031406255.1 Pyrinomonadaceae bacterium
TCACTCCGGAATATATAAGTACTGGGCGGCGCTCGCCGCGCTGGCCTTTATCGGCGGCATGTTCTTTCTGATGAGCGGCGCGCGCCGCCCCGTCTTTGAGCAGAGCTATCAATTGCAGCCGCTCGCCGCTGCTGATGCCACGCAGGTCATCTTCAGTGAGCCGTTCGATCTGGCCGACCGCCAGAACATCAAAGTCACCGCGAGCGCGGGCGTGGACAACTCGTGGCTTTATCTCGAAGGCGATTTCATCAACGAAGAGACGGGGCTGGTGCAGCAGTTCGATATCCCCATCGAATATTACTACGGCGTCGCCGACGGCGAGGCGTGGAGCGAGGGAGGCACCATCTCAGATGTGCATCTTTCATCGCTCCCGGCCGGCCGCTACACGATGCGGCTGGAAGCGCAGTGGGACAAGCTGCCGCCGCGATTAGGCATCCGGGTCGAACAGGGCGTGCCGCGCGTGTTGAATCTGTTTCTCGCCCTCGTCGCGCTCTCGGTGATTCCCCTGATCATCCTCTTTTCGCACTACCGATTCGAGAAGCGCCGCTGGGAGGATAGCGCCTTTAATACTTCTGGAACGGCCGATGATGACGACGATGAGTGACCCGGAGAAGCACGGACGGCAGGGAGCGCCGAGTGCGCGAATAAAGATTTCAGTCGCCGATCTTGCGCCTTGCTCCGGAGCTTTTATGAGCGTTCATCTCTACAACGTGCGAGGTTAGAGACCAAATGTTGAGCAGATTATATCTGATTGTGGGGGCCGGCATTCTCGCGCTCTACCTGTCGGCGGCCTGGAACGGCTGGGAGCTTGGCAATCCGCAGCGGCAGGTGTTGCCCGCGGACGTGCGGCGTTCGCCGGGCGGATATCGCTCATTCCATTTCTGGCATTCTGGTTACCGTGGAGGAAAGTAATGCTTATCGAAACATTCGCCGCCGGGGCGCACGCTCCCCTGTCGGTTCTCGCAACGGTCGGACTGATCGTGCCTCTCGATCAACTCACTAACCTGATCGTGGCGACGCTCATCTTCACATTCATCGGGCTGCTGCTGTTCGCGCTGGCATTCATCATCATCGTGAAGGCTTCGCCGTTTTCGATCCGCAAGGAGCTGGAAGAAGACCATAACACGGCGCTCGCGATCGTGATCGGCGCGGTCATTCTCGGTATCGCGTTGATCGTCGCGGCGGCGATTCACGGCTGAGGAGATGAACCGCACTCCCGTACTCTATCTCAACGTCCTGATCATCGCCACGTGCGGGCTGATTTATGAGCTATTGGCCGGCACCCTCGCCAGCTACGTGCTGGGCGATTCGGTGACGCAGTTCTCCCTGATCATCGGCATCTACCTGTTTGCGCTCGGAGCTGGAGCGTGGCTGTCGAGCTTTATCGAGACGGAGCTGGCGCGGCGCTTCATCGATATCGAGCTCGGCGTCGCGATCACGGGCGGCGCGTCCGCGCCCCTGCTCTTTCTGTCCTTCGCGCACCTCGGCTACTTTCAGCTTGTGCTGTATTCGGTGGTCTTCGTCATCGGCGTGCTCGTCGGCCTCGAACTGCCGCTCCTGATGCGCATCCTCAAGGACAATCTCGATTTTAAAGAACTCGTCTCGCGCGTACTCGCTTTCGTCTATATCGGCGCGCTCGTCGCCTCGCTGCTGTTCCCCATCTTTCTCGTGCCGAAACTCGGACTCGTGCGCACCTCGCTGGTGTTCGGGATTTTCAACGCGCTCGTCGGGCTGTGGGGGACGTGGCTGATGCGGCCGCTCATCAAAGGCAGCGTCACGGGCCTGCGCGTCCGCGCCCTGTTCGTCATCGCGCTGTTACTCATCGGGCTGATCAAGGCGGATACGCTCACCTCGCTCGCCGAGGACGGGATGTTCGCCGACGATATCGTCTATGCGCGCACGAGTCCCTACCAGCGCATCATCATCACGCGCGGGCGCGCGGGTTTTCACCTCTTCCTCAACGGCAATCTACAGTTCAGCTCGGCCGATGAATATCGCTATCACGAAGCGCTCGCGCATCCGGCGATGATGCTTGCCGCCGCGGCGGGCGAGGGGGGCGGTGGAAACGGGGGCGGCGGCGCGACGGGCGGCGCGGCGCGGCGCGTGCTCATCCTCGGCGGCGGTGACGGACTCGCGCTCCGCGAGGTTCTGAAGTATCCGTCGGTCGAGCATGTCACGCTCGTTGATCTCGATCCGGAAATGACGGCGCTGTCGCGTCGTTTCCCGTCGCTGGCCGAGCTCAATCGTCATAGCTTTGAGGATCGGCGCGTCCGCGTCGTCAATATGGATGCGATGATCTGGCTCGAAGAGCCCGGCGCGGTCTACGACGCCTGCATCGTTGATTTCCCCGACCCGAACTCTTTCGCGCTCGGCAAACTCTACACGACGCGCTTCTATCGCCTGCTCAAAGAGCGTCTCTCGCCCGCCGCGGCGATCAGTATTCAGTGCACCTCGCCTCTTTTCGCCCGCCGCTCCTACTGGTGCATCGTCAAGACGATCGAAGCGGCCGGATTCTTCGTCAGAGCGTACCATACGGCGGTGCCATCATTCGGCGTGTGGGGATTTGCGCTGGCGCGCCGCGCGCCGTTCGATGTGCCGGCGCGCGCGCCCGCCGTCGACCTGCGTTTCATTGACGATCAAACGATGGCCGCCATGTTCGTCTTGCCGGTTGACATCGGGCCGGTGCCGGTCGAAATCAATCGTCTGGATAATCAGGCGCTGGTGCGTTATTACGAATCAGAATGGCGGCGCTGGGAGTAAGCGCGCCGGCGTTTGAAGGGCGGCAAGCCTTGTTAAGAGCGCGGGCGCTTCGTCGCGGCCCGGCATGGAATTTTTGGTCAATGCCAAAAAATCACATCACGGGGCGGGGGCTTGGCCGGCGCGAAGTGCTCGCGGCCTTTCTCGGTCTGCCCGTGGCGCTCGCCGCGTGCCGCGAGCGTGCCACGTCCCCGTTTCCGGATGGTGAAATCGTCGGTGCGTCGGACGCGCTCGGGCACCGTTTGCGTGACGGCGGGAGGATTGATCCGCCCGCTGATGCGTGGGAGCGTGTCGGGGTGGTGATCGTCGGCGGCGGGATCGCGGGACTCTCGGCGGCGTGGCGCTTTCTGCATGCCGGCTTTGAAGATTTCGTGGTGCTCGAACTCGAACCCGCGCCCGGCGGGACGGCGCGGAGCGGCAGCTCGCCCGGCATCGCCTATCCGTGGGGCGCGCATTACATTCCCGCGCCGACGAAGGAAAACCGCGCGCTCGTCGCGCTGCTTGATGAGATGGGCGTGCTCGAAGGACGCGATGAGCGCGATGAGCCCGTCGTCGCCGAACAGTTTCTCTGTCGTGATCCGGAGGAGCGCATCTTTTATAAGGGTCGCTGGTACGAAGGACTGTATCTATACGCGGGCGCTTCCGGAGAAGACATCGTCGAGTTAAATGCTTTCAACGCCGAGATGAGCGCGTGGGCCGGATGGCGCGACGCGCGCGGCCGTCGCGCTTTTGCGATACCAGCCGCGACGAGTTCGGACGACGCGGAGATAACAGCCCTCGACCGGATTTCGATGGCCGACTGGCTGGGGCGGCGCGGGTGGACTTCGGCGCGGCTGCGCTGGCTCGTCGATTATGCGTGTCGAGATGATTATGGTCTGACGATCGAGCAGACGAGCGCGTGGGCCGGCGTCTTTTATTTCGCCTCGCGCATTGCCCGACCGGGAAGCGATGCGCAGCCGCTCATCACCTGGCCCGAGGGCAATGGCCGCATGGTCGCGCATCTCTACGATAAGGCGCGCGCGCGGGTGCGGCTCAATCTGGCGGCTGCCGATATCCGGCCGAACGGCGCCGGAGGAGAAAGCGGCGTTGATGTGATCGCGGTTAGCGGAGACGGCCGTAGTGCCCGCGCCTTTCACGCTGCGCAAGTGGTGTTCGCCGCGCCGCATTTCCTCACGCGCCATCTGATCCGGCCCTACCGTGAGAGCGTGCCGCCGCACGTCGCCGAGTTTCAGTATAGCGCGTGGATGGTGGCGAATCTTTTTCTGAGGGATCGACCGCGGCAGCATGGCTTCCCGCTCGCGTGGGATAATGTGCTCTACGAGAGTCCCTCACTCGGATATGTCGTCGCCACGCACCAGCGCGGACTGGATCGCGGCCCGACGGTTTTTACCTATTACTACCCGGTCTCCGCGATGGAGCCGCGCGCGGCGCGCGCCACACTGCTCGGCATGGATTGGCGCGACTGTGCCGATGTGGCGCTGACCGATCTCTCCCGCGCGCACGCCGAGATTCGCACGCTCGTCGAACGGCTCGATGTGATGCGCTGGGGGCACGCGATGATCAGCCCTCAGCCGGGCTTTATCTGGGGCGGCGCGCGCCGCGCGGCGGCGCGCCCTTTTCGCGGCATTCACTTCGCGCATTCGGACCTGAGCGGCATCGCGCTTTTTGAAGAGGCGTTCGATCGCGGCATCAGCGCCGCCGAAGGGGTGCTGGCGGCGCGCGGCGGGCGCTTCGCGGCCGGATGTTAAGCGCGCGCGCCACGCTTCAATTTGCGGGCAGGTGGTGTAGACTGGCAAGCGCCGGCTCTGACGACAAGTCTCGGAAAGCGGGGCGGCGCTCGTCAATGAGAGTGAGCGGGAAAGGCCCGGAAAATAATGATAACCCCCGTGCCTGTCGTTTCGTATAACCCCCAGGTGTTTCGTAAGAACTCAACCGATCTGGAGAATCATTAATGAAATCAGGCTTTTACACGCAGGCCCGGTGGCGGCGCGCGCTGTCTGCGGCGCTGCTCACGACGGCCCTACTAACTTCCTCGACGGCGTTTGGCTGGCAGGGTGCAGCCGTCGCGCCCAAACCGGTTTCGACGCTCACGGCGGCCGAGCGCGAGACGAGCGAGCGCGTCAAAGTGGAGACGATCCGCGAGGTGACGACCACCCTCGCTTCCAAGGAGATGGAGGGACGCGGAACCGCCCAGGCAGGCGCTGACCGGGCGGCCAAATATCTCGCCGATCGACTCGCCAAGCTGAATTTCAAACCGCTCGGCGATGCGGGAACATACCTGCAGGCGATCAAGTTCAGAAGTACGCAGGTGCTGCCCGAATCCAGTGTTAAGTCCGGCGACGCGACGCTCAAGTTCGGCGACGAATTTGTTGTTCCGCCGCCGTACACGACCGAGCGCGCTGATGCCACCGGCGAAGTGATCTTCGGCGGCTATGGTGTGGTCTCCAACGAACTGAAGCGCGATGACCTGGCCGGACTGGACGTGAAGGGCAAGATCGTCATGCTCTTGAATGGCCGACCGACGAACGTCGACAAAGACGCCTGGGCGAAGGCCGCCAATACGCAGGCGATCTTCGGTAACCTGCTTCTGCGCGGCGTCGCCGGTGTGATCGTGACCAATGTCGGAACAAAGCAGCAGCCCTACCAGTTGATCGCAAATTACCTGTCGCGCCGCCGCGTCACGCTGGCCGATGCGCCGCAGCCCGCGTTCGCTTTCCCGCCGCTCATCCTCGCCAGCACTGACGGAGCCAAGAAGCTTTTCGCCGGTTCGGGCATGACCTATGAGCAGGCGCTGGCGAAAGCTGAGAGCGGCGAGTTCGCTTCACGAAGTTTAAACAAAACGGCGGCGATCGCGCTTCGCATCAAGCGCGAGGAGGGAACCAGCAGCAACGTCGTCGGCGTGCTCGAGGGCTCCGACCCGAAGCTTAAAGAGGAGGCGGTCGTTTATAGCGCGCACTACGACGCGTATGGCATCGGCGTCGACGGCCGCATCTATCCGGGCGCGGCGGACAATGCGCTCGGCGTCGGAATGATCACGGCCATCGCCGAAGCCTTCGCCAAAGCGCCCGTGCGGCCGCGGCGGTCGATCATCTATCTCGCGGTGACGGGCGAAGAGTATGGGCTGTTCGGCGCGGAACACTGGGTTCGCAACCCGACATGGCCGATCGAGAAGGTTGCGGCGGATCTGAATTTCGACGGCATCGGCACGGAAATCTACGGGCCGGTTAAGCGCGTCGTCGGTTTCGGGGCGGAGCATTCCGACCTCGGCTCAATGCTCGAGGGTGTCGTCGTGGCGACCGGAAACGAGATTGCCGCCGATCCTTTCCCGGAAGAAAAAGCGTTCTACCGCTCGGACCACTACGCTTTCGTGAAGAAGGGCGTCCCGGCGCTGATGCTGCTCGGCGGGCCGGGCGGAGAGTTGGCTCCGTGGCTCGCCCGCGCCAAAAAATGGATGGAAACAGACTATCACCAGCCGAGCGACACGGTGCAACCTGATTGGCACTGGGATGGCGCGCGCACGCTCGCCCTCACGGGCGCGATCCTCGGCCTGCGCGTCGCCAATCAAGATGCCAGCCCGGCGTGGCTGCCGTCTTCACCTTTCAATCGCCCGCGCGGCAC
>JANOGZ010001364.1:0-1181 GCA_031406255.1 Pyrinomonadaceae bacterium
CCGGGCCGCGCGAGGCCTTATGGCACGCCATCATCCGCCGCAACTTCGGCGCGAATCACCTCATCGTCGGGCGCGACCATGCCAGCCCCGGCAAGGATTCCAACGACCGCCCGTTCTACGACGCCTACGAGGCGCAGGAACTCGTGGCGCGACACAGCGCGGAACTCGGCGTCACGCCGCTGCCTTTCTCCGAACTGCTCTACCTGCCCGCGGAAGACCGCTATGAGGAAGCCTCGCGCATCCCCGCGGACAAGCCGACGGCTTCGCTCTCGGGCACGGAGGTCAGGGAGGGCTACCTGCGACGCGGGCGGCAGCTTCCGCGCTGGTTCACGCGGCCCGAGGTGGCGAACATTCTGGCGCAGGCGCACCCGCCGCGACACCGGCAGGGCTTCTGCCTCTGGTTCACGGGCCTGAGCGGCGCGGGCAAATCCACGACGGCCGACTTACTGACGGTCAAGCTGCTCGAGCACGGCCGGCAGGTCACGGTCCTGGACGGCGATGTCGTCCGCACACATCTCTCCAAAGGACTCGGCTTCAGCGCCGAAGACCGGGACACCAATATTCGTCGCATCGGGTTCGTCGCGGCAGAGATCGCGCGGCATGGCGGCGGCGTCATCTGCGCGGCGGTGAGCCCTTATCGCGCGACCAGAAACGAATGCCGCGCGATGATCGGTGGTGATCGCTACATCGAAATCTTCGTCGATACGCCGCTCGAAGTCTGCGAGCAGCGCGACGTGAAGGGCATGTACGCGCTCGCCCGGGAAGGCAAGATCAAGTACTTCACCGGCATCGACGACCCTTACGAGCCGCCGCTCAACCCTGAGATCGTGATCGACACGGTTACCCGGTCGGCCGAAGAGAACGCCGAGCGCATCCTCGCCCATCTCGTCGAGCAGGGCTTCGTCCTTCCCGCTTCGGTTAATACGGAAGCCGGAGGGGACATCTCCGGACATGGCGAGGGCGATGCGGTGGCGGCCACGACCAGGGCTTGAGACTCAAATGAACATGGATGAGGGAAAACAATGAACGATAAATGCGGAACGATGAGCTGAAAGACATCTGTTTTCAGCTCATCGTTCCGCGTTTCTGAAGTGCCATGATCTTCACAGACAAATTCGTTTACGTCCACGAGCCGAAGACGGGCGGCACGTTCGTCACTTCAGCGCTTTTTCGCCTCTACG
>JANOGZ010001365.1:0-5110 GCA_031406255.1 Pyrinomonadaceae bacterium
CTCCCTTTTTTGCCTCTAATATCTGTGCGGCACTATCAATTACCAACGGCGAAAACAGTTCAAAAAAGGAAAGTGTGACCTCATATTCGCTTGCCTGAATCATCATATGATGAGCATAGCGACTAGACATGCCGACGGGTATGTTGAACAGAACAGGCACAGCCACATCTTCAGACTTGGGGTCGTTGCTTGGAGTGTTAGTTGCTTCATCCACAGTTAAAGGCTATCACCAAAAAGGCTTAGGCTGCAAGCAACTCGCTCAGTTCCCACACATGCCCTGTAATACCCGCTTCCATCGCTGGCGTACATCTGATGCTTGAATGAATACGGCAGAAGTTATAGTAAGCGAAGTATAGCGCAAGAGCGGCCTTTAAGTTCTCCCACTTCTTAGAGAACCCATTAGTCCGGCCCGGCCCGGTGCGCCTCCGCCACATCCCTGTGCTATATTCTTCAATTCCGGTCGCTCCACTTACGCATATATTTTTAACACGCCGCCGACGGAGGTCACAATGCGCCTGACGATGAGATTTCCATTTCTATTTCCACTAATTGCAGCCCTCTTTTTCGCGTTGCTGGCGGTCAGCCTGACGAACGTAACCGCTGACGCACAGGAGAGGACGATGACCGCGAGTACGACGATGAACGACACGACGAAGGCTCTTCATGATCTGTTCGCCAACGAGTGGGAATACGTGCTGCGCGAGAATCCGACGTTTGCGTCTTCGCTCGGTGATCGGCGCTACAATGACCGATGGGAAGACGTCAGTCTCGGGGCGGTCGAGCGGCGACAGCAGCACCGCGTCGAGGTGCTCAATCGGCTCAAAGCGATTGATCGCTCGCAGCTCACGCCGCAGGATCAGGTGAACTACGATCTGTTTAAGAAGGAATATGAGACTGATGTCGCCGAGCACAAGTATCGCATGTATCTCATGCCGCTCAACCAGCGCGGCGGCATTCAGACCGCCGATGAGCTGACCGAATTGCTGCGCTTTCAAACGGTCAAGGATTATGAAGACTGGATCGCCCGCCTGCGCTCCTTCCCGGCGCTGATGGAGCAAACGATGGGACTGATGCGCGAGGGCGCGCGCGCGCGGATGTTGTTGCCGAAAGTGATCATCAAGAACGTCCCGCCGCAGATTGATAAACAGATCGTCGAGGATGCGCAAAAGAGCCCGTTCTACGCCCCCTTCAAGAGTTTTCCCGATTCGATCCCTCCGGCCGAGCGCGAGCGTCTCGCGGGGGCCGCGCGCAACGCCATCTCGACGGCGGTCATTCCCGCCTTCAAGCAGCTCAAGCAATACGTCGACAGCGAATACCTGCCGGCCTCTTTCGATCAGGTGGGCATCTGGCAGGTGCCGCAGGGCGAAGAGCTGTACGCCTTCGTCGCGCGCAAATTCACGACGACCGAGATGACGCCGAAAGAGATTCACGAGATTGGCCTGAGCGAAGTCAAGCGGATCCGCGCCGAGATGCAGGCGATCATGGCTAAGATCGGATTCAAGGGCACGCTCCAGGAGTTTTTCAAGTTTCTGCGAACCGACCCGCGCTTCTACTACAAAACACCGGAAGAATTATTCACGGCCTACCAGGCCATCTCGAAGCGCATTGATCCGCACATGGTCAAGCTTTTCAAGACGCTGCCGCGCGCGCCCTACGGGGTGGTGCCGATTCCGGATAAGATCGCACCCTATACGACGACCGCTTATTACAATCAGCCGGCGGCCGACGGCTCCCGCGCCGGGCTCTACTACGTCAATCTCTACAAGCCGGAGACGCGCCCCAAATACGAGATGATGGCGCTCTCGCTGCACGAAGCCGTCCCCGGTCATCACACCCAGATCGCGCTCGCCCAGGAGCAGGGTGCGATTCCCAACTTTCGCCGTTACGGCGGCTACACGGCGTTCATCGAGGGCTGGGGTCTCTATGCCGAATCGCTCGGTGATGACGTCGGTCTCTACGATGATCCCTACTCGAAATTCGGGCAGCTTACCTACGAGATGTGGCGCGCCGTCCGCCTCGTGGTCGACACTGGGATGCACCACCAGCACTGGGATCGCCAGAAGGCGATCGACTTCTTTCTCGACAACGCGGCGAAATCCGAACTCGATGTGACCAACGAAATCGACCGCTATATTTCGTGGCCCGGCCAGGCGCTGGCCTACAAAATCGGCGAGCTGAAACTCAAACAACTGCGCGCGCGGGCCAGTCGTGAACTCGGAGAAAAGTTTGACCTGCGCGAGTATCACGATGTCGTGCTCGGTTCGGGAGCCGTGCCGCTCGATGTGCTGGAGCGGAATGTTGACGCCTGGATCGCCGCGCAGAAGCAGAAGAAGCCAAACTCTCAATCTGCGACGCGCGCCGATCAATAGATTCGGCCGCCGAAATCAGCACGGAAGTGCCCGCTCAAACCGGCCCGGTGAAACGAGACGAAAGAAACTGGATCGCCTGGGCGCCCGACCTGCTCTATACGGGAAGTCGTTTCGAGAGCGGTTGGGCGCTCGTGTGCGATGCGGAGGAAGGCCGCATCGCGGCGATTGCGCGCGCTGCGGAGATGGCCCCCGGTACAGCGGCGGCGGGTGGAGCGGGCCGTGTGGTGCGTCTCGCCGGGCGCGCCGCGCTTCCCTGCCTCGTCAACGCACATTCGCACGCTTTTCAGCGCGTGATCCGCGGACGCACCGAGCAGCGCCGTGCCGGACACACCAGCGATTCTTTCTGGACATGGCGCGAAATGATGTATCGCGCCGCCGCGCGGCTCACGCCGGAAGACATCTATGATGCGTCGCGCATGGCCTTTCTCGAGATGGCCCTGAGCGGTATCAGCGCCGTCGGAGAGTTTCATTACCTTCATCGCACGCCGGATGGCGCCCCCTACGATGATCCCAATGTCATGGCGAAAGCGGTCGCCCAGGCCGCGGGCGACGTCGGCCTGCGCATCGCGCTGCTGCGCGTCGCTTACGCGCGCGCCGGCTATCAGGTCTCACCCGACGAGCGGCAGGCCCGTTTCATCGAACCCGAAGCGCAGGAATATCTGCGCCACGTCGAAAGCCTGGCGAAAGAGCTTGCCGCGCCGGATAACACACCGGCGGTGCGGAGCGCGTGGGCCGGCATCGCGCCGCACAGCGTGCGCGCCGTGCCGCTCGATTACCTGCGCGAAGTGAGCGCCTGGGCCGATGCGTCTCGGCTTCCCGTTCATATGCACGTCGCGGAACAGCCCGCCGAAGTTTCGGCGTGCGTTCGTGAATACGGGCGCACGCCCGTCGCGCTTCTCGCCGAAGAGGGGATTCTCGGGCCGCGTTTCACCGTCGTTCATGGTATTCACATCACACACGAAGAAGCGCGCCAGTTGGCGCGGGCGCGCTCCAGCGTCTGCGCCTGTCCGACGACGGAACGAAACCTGGGCGATGGTATCGTGCCGGCCGATCTCCTTTTTAAAGAAGGCGCGCGGATCGCGCTTGGCACCGATAGCCAGGCCCAGATCGATCTTTTGGAGGATGCCCGCGAGCTTGAATATCATCTGCGTTTGCAAAAGCTCGAGCGCGCGATACTGGCCCCACTAAGTGAGGGGCCGGAGACCGCGCGCGACGCTCCATCGGTGATCGACCCGGACACCGCGGCAAACGCCGGAGCGCCTCACATCTCGGCGCTCGCCACACGCCTCTTTGAATGTGCGACCACGAATGGGGCCGCGAGCATCGGCGCGCCATGCGGTGAGCTGGCGGTGGGCCGCGCGGCGGATTTCTTTACCGTTGATCTCGACGATCCATCAATCGCCGGAGCCAGCGCCGAAGATCTGCTTTCGTTGATCGTCTTCTCAATGACACGCGCGGCCGTGCGCGAGGTGATCATCGGCGGTCGAATAATCATCGAAGCTGGAAGGCACCCGGCGCAGGAAGAAATCATCGGGCGATTCGCGGGGCTTCAGCGTAAGCTATGGAGCGAAGATCGAGCATGAATGTCGAACAGACACTGGCCGCGCTCGTGCGTATTGATTCCCGTTCAACGCGTACGAACCATGAGATTATCGCTTACCTGAGCGAGCGCGTCGCCGACTGCGGGATGCGCGCGCGCCTCTTTCCATATATTGATGAACGCGGCGTCGAGAAAGTGAATATGGTGGCGCAGACGGCGCACGAAAATTTCGCGGAGGGGCAGGTCGAGCTGGCGCTTGTCGGTCATACCGATACCGTTCCTTTTGATCCTTCATGGAGTGAAGCTCTGACGCTTACGGAGCGCGAGGGGAATCTCTACGGGCGCGGGGCGTGCGACACGAAGGGTTTCATCGCCGCCGCGCTGACGGCGGTTCAGGCTGTTGACCTGTCGCGCCTGCGCCGTCCGCTGGCGCTCGTCTTTACGGCCGATGAGGAAGTCGGGTGCCTCGGCGCGAAACATCTGGCGGATGAGCGGGCCTTGCATGCGCGCTACAGCATCGTGGGCGAGCCGACCTCCCTGCAGCCGATGCGCGCCGGAAAGGGCTACTGTCTGGCAGAAGTTATTCTCGGCGGGCGCGAAGGCCATAGCGCTTATCCCGCGCTCGGGGCCTCCGCCATCTTTCGCGCGGCGCGTCTCATCACGCGCGTCGAAGCGCTGGCCGAGCAGCTTAAGGGCGAGCGGCATGAGGCTTTCGATCCGCCCCACACGACGCTCAACGTCGGCCTCATCGAGGGTGGAACGGCGAAGAATATCATCGCCGGCTGCTGTCGCTTCACGCTTGAATGGCGGCCGGTGCCGGGCCAGCGCGCCGAACACGTCATTGATTTGATCAGAAATGAAATCGAGCGCCTGCGCGCCGCGGACGATGATTTCACCTGCGAGATAAAAGTTATCCGCACCGACGAAAGCATCGAGACCCCGGCCGATTCCGCGCTTGTCCGCGCGATGGAAGAAGCGACGGGCCGGAGCGCCGGCACGGTCGCCTTCGGCACCGAAGCGCCGCAGATGGCCGCGCTCGGCGCGCAACCCGTCATCTTCGGCCCGGGCGATATCCGCGTCGCCCATCGGACTGGCGAGTTCGTACCCGTCGCTCACCTGCACGCGTGCGTCGATGTGCTCGCTCAGATGATCGAACGCTTCTGCATGTGAGCGCTTATGGAAGCTGTTAAGAAGCACTCGA
>JANOGZ010001382.1:0-5065 GCA_031406255.1 Pyrinomonadaceae bacterium
TGCGCAGTTGTTCGATGCTGTGGTCATACTCTCTGGCGTAGTAGAAAGATATTCCCAGGCCCGTGTTCAAGTTGAGTGAGAGCGGATCGATCTCCATGCCTCGTTTCATTTCGGCGATGGATTCGTCCAGACGCCCCATAACGATCAGATACGCGCCATACCAGTAGCGTGCCAGCTGGTAACGCGGGTTGAGTTCGATCGCTCGCTTGAATTCATTCTCGGCATCCACATAATGGAAGTCGTAGGCCGTTTTCACCAACCCCAGGGAGGTGTGAGCTTCGGCGAGGGTGTCATCAATCTCCAGTGCCGTGGCCGCCGCGGCCCTCGCACGCGGGTAGCCCTCGTGGGGCGGAATGGCTCTCCACCAGCTGAGCATCCCGTAGCAGTCGGCCAGACCCGAGTAGGCCAGAGCGTAAGTAGGATCTATCTCAATCGCCTGCTGAAAATACTCGATGCCCTTCTTCATCCCTTCTGCCGTTCGCTTGTTCCAGAAGTAACGGCCTTT
The DNA here is from genome assembly GCA_031406255.1 of Pyrinomonadaceae bacterium. GTDB lineage: Bacteria > Acidobacteriota > Blastocatellia > Pyrinomonadales > Pyrinomonadaceae > JANOGZ01. The sequence continues at coordinate 506 of JANOGZ010001382.1, forward strand.
TAAATATAGCTGATAAGCTTCGGTATTTTCCGTGTAGCGTTTGGTCAGCCGCCGCCGCTCCTCACCGGTCAGTCGCAACGTCAGCGCTCCGACCACCTGTTCGGAGATCGAGTCTTCGACGGTGAATATGTCTGTAAACTTCGCATCAAACTTCTCGGCCCAGAGCGGCGCCCCGTCGTTTACGCTGACGAGTTGCACCGTCACGCGAATCCGGTCGCCCAGCCTCTGGATGCTCCCCTCCAGCACTGACTCCACCCGCAGTTTTTCACCGATCACCACCGGGTCTTGATCGAGGCTTGTGTACCTGCGCACCGCGCTTGTGGGTCGCACGATGAACTGACTGATATTACTCAGCCTCGTGATCAATGCATCCGCCATTCCCAGTCCCAGGTATTCATCGGTAGCGTCCGCGCTCAGCGGCTTGAATGGCAGCACGGCGGCTGATCTGACGGCCGCTCGCAGGCTCGGCCTCCTCCTCGCCCCGCTCGTCATCTCGCGCGGAGTGGTGACTTCGCCGGGGAAGACGGCGTTCCGGCTGGCGGTTCCCTCTTCAGCGCCGGTCAGTGCGCGTGGGTGTTTCCCCGCAACTCTCTCTTCGTCTTCTTCGCGCACCTCCCTCACGGTGGCGATAAACCGGTAGCCGCGTCGCGGAATCGTCTCTATGTAATGTGGCGCATCGCGGCTCTCGCCCAGCGCTTTTCTCAGAGCGAACACATGTTGCGTGAGATTTCCTTCCTCAACAAACTGGTCGCGCCACACCTCCTTCAGCAACTCCTCCTTATCGACGATGTGCCCGCTCCTCTCGATGAGCGCCAGCAGCATCTCGTAGGCTCTCGGTGTCAGCGGCACCGGCTGCCCATCGCGCAGCAGGAGGCGCTCCGTGGTGTCTAAGCGGAAAGGGCCGAACTCGTAGAAATGGCTGGCTGGCTGCTTCATCGCCGCCGTTGAGCAATCTTTAAGAACTAATTAAGAACTAATTAAGGGTTCCTTGAGGACTTCCCCCTCGCCCTTTGAGTACTGTGCGTGACGAAGTAAATGGCTGCGGTTGCCGGTCGAGTAACAGAGGTATGAATGCAACGCCCATTGTAGGGCAAGGCGGAGACCCAGGCAATAGAGCTGGAAAGGCGGCGGACGAGAATGGCGGTGCGAACTGGATATGGCCGGGATCAGGCGACGAGCACGGGAGGCGACTTCTTGACTCGGAGTTGTGCGCCGTGTGGGGCAAAGAGGAGGGAAGAGTTGGGAAACGAGATCCCTGTCGACATCGACCAGAGCGCAGTGAACAGAGGAAAGAGCGGTATCGCTAGTGTGTGGTACGCCAAGTGCGCGGCAGAGGTGATGGTGGTGACACCGGTGAAAGCGGCGGATTCGGCCTTTACGGATCTACGGACAATCTACCTCTGGATTGAGCTCGGGACGGTTACACTTTGCAGAGATCGGGGCGGGGAATCGCTGCATATCTGCTTTGACTCATTAGTGAAATGAATTTGAAAAAGAAAAGAACATGAAAACGCGAAACACATTACGAAACATTTTATCGACGGGGCGCCTGGGTTTCCTACTCGTGCTGTGCCTTCTGGCTCTGGGGCTGGCGCTGACCCACACCCGCAATACGGCGGCGGCGCGAGGGGCGGCGACGACGACCGGTTCCCGTTTTGCTGCCGCCGTGGGTACGTACAGAACAAATAGCATCTTCTCTGAAGGGGTGTCAGCCCCAACTTGCGTCCCGCCACCGCCGGGGATCATAGCCTGGTATCCGGGCGATGGAAACGCCAATGACATTCAGAGCAGCAACAACGGCACGCTGCAAAATGGCGTTGGCTTCGCCGCGGGCAAGGTTGACCAGGCGTTTAGTCTTGACGGTGTTGATGATTTTATTCGTATGGGTGACGTGCTTGATCCTGATTCGAGCAGCTTTACCGTTGATACATGGTTCAAAAGGACTGCTTCAACTGAAGCGGGATACATTATCTCAAAGGGCCGCACGGGCACTTCGGATCCTAGGGAAGTTGGTTACAGTATTACCGTTAATTCTACAGAAATTAATTTTAGTGTGCATGATGGAATTAATGAGGTTTCCGTATCAGCTCCGCTACCGTCCATTGATACCTTCCACCATGTCGCTGGCGTTCTTGACCGTGAAAACCAAGTTGCTCGTCTCTATATAGACGGCAATCTTGCTGCTCAACAGAGCTTTACCGCGCTTGGAAGCATTAATACGGAAATCTCCTTTGCTGTGGGCGCTAGTGACAGATTCCCTAAGGCTAGTACCGTTAGCTTCTTTCCTGGTCTCATTGATGAAGTTGACTATTTTAGCCGCGCCCTTTCTGAAACTGAAATTCAAGCAATCGTCACTGCCGACAGCGCCGGCAAGTGCAAGCCCGTATGCACCCCGCCCCCATCCAGTATGGTTGCCTGGTACCCGGGCGATGGGAATGCCAATGACATTCAAGGCACTAATAACGGCACGCTGGAAAATGGCACTGGTTTCGCCGCGGGCAAGGTTGATCGGGCGTTTAGTTTCGATGGAGTGGATGACTACGTTCAAGTCGCCCACAATCCTAACCTTGATCCCCCAGGCTCATTCGCCATAGATGCGTGGGTCAAGACAACGAGCACCGGAGACCAAGTCGTCGTCAGCAAGTACGAGTGCGGCCAAAGTTGTCCGAGCAATGTGGCCAACTCAATTTACGAGTTGTTCGTCAGTGGCGGTAAGCTCGTCGGTTACATCCGGGACACTGATGCCGGGGGGCCTGATCTTGATAATGGTGGGCAGACATTGAGTGGAACGGCCCTGGTCGCGGATGGAAACTTCCACCATGTCGCTTTTGTAAGGGACATTGCATCCAATCAGTTGCGCCTCTATGTGGACGGGGCGCTGGATGCAAGCGCGGCGTTGAATGCCGGGGCGACAGGCGCGCTCAAAGATGATGATGGCGAGGCTGACCCATTCCTTATTGGAGCCAGGATCGTAGGGGGGCAGACTACGCGGCATCATTTCTTCTCCGGGGTGATTGACGAACTCGAAATCTTCAACCGCGCCCTCTCGCAAACGGAAATCCAATCGATCATCAACGCCGGCAGCGCGGGCAAGTGCCGCTCGTGCGCGCCGCTGCCTTCAGAGATGGTCGCGTGGTATCCGGGCGACGGCAACGCTGATGACATTCAAGGCAGCAACCATGGTACGCTGCAGAACGGCGCGACGTTCGCTCAGGGTAAGGTCGGGCAGGCGTTTAGCTTCGACGGCGCGAACGACACGGTCGTCCTGAATAACAGCGGCGGCAACTTCGGCACCGCCGACTTCACCGTCGATTTCTGGCTCAGAAAAACTACGTCCCGCTTTGAAGGGATTTTAGGGAAGAGGGCGACGTGTTCACACGGTAGCTTCTTCGACGTGCGGGCCGGCGACCGGCTGTTCATCGAACTCGATGGCGGGCCGTACAACGCCTTCAGCAGCGTGCGCGCGATTAACGACGGACAGTTCCATCACGTCGCCATCGTCAGACAAAATGAAACGGTCTCACTCTACATCGACGGGGTATTAGACATCGCCAACACCGTCTCGGGTGTTCCGGACATCCAAAACTCGGCTGATTTCACGTTCGGTCGGAGTACTTGCACAGGGGCCGACGGCACAGAGTTCTTCACCGGCCAACTTGACGAGGTCGAAATCTTCAACCGCGCCCTTACCGAGAAAGAGATCAATGACATCGTCAACGCGGGCAGTGCCGGCAAGTGTAAGCTGGCGCCAACAACCCCAACACCCACGCCGACACCGGCCCCTAACAATCCCCCGGTTGCGGCCGCTGACAGCTATCGTACGGTTGAAGATGAGATACTAAGTGTTAATGCTCCGGGCGTGCTGGCCAACGATACTGATACGGACGGCGACACGCTCAGTGCAGTGCTGGTGAGCGGCCCGACGAGTGGCATGCTGTCGCTCAATCCCAACGGCTCATTCGCCTACACACCCGATGCCAACTTCAGCGGCACCGACAGCTTCACCTACAAAACCAATGATGGCAGTGCCGATTCTAATATTGCCACGGTCACGATCACCGTCGTGGCCGGTATGGCCGATCTCAGCCTGGTGATGACGGATTCACCTGACCCGACTGTCGTCGGTGATGAGCTGAGTTACACCATCAGCCTGACCAATAACGGTCCCAGTGTCGCCACAGGCGTGACGATCAGCGACACGCTGCCAGGGGGCGTGACATTCGTCAGGGCGACGTCCACGCAGGGTACGTGTAGCGGGACGGGCGGGACGCTCGGTTGTGGTATCGGCCCGCTGGCTGACAAAGCGAGCGCGACGGTGACGATCGCCGTCAGGCCGATGGCGGCCGGGACACTCATCAACACAGCGAGCGTGACGGGGGTCAAAGCGGACCCGAACACGGCGAATAACACGGCGACCGCGAGCACTACAGTTAACCCGGCGGCGGAGCCAACACCTGCCCCGACGCCAACGCCGACGCCGGTGCAGAGTTTCACGATCAGCGGCCGCGTAGTGGATGCTAATGGCGGCGGCATCAGCGATGTCGCTCCCATCGTGAGTGG
>JANOGZ010001383.1:0-1192 GCA_031406255.1 Pyrinomonadaceae bacterium
TGATCACAGCAGCATCAACCCGTCCATCATACGTCGTATCAGCAGAGATGACGCCCGGCTATCACCCGCCGCCGCCTCGATAGCGTGCCTCTCATATTCGTTCCTTTTGCTGCTGGTTGAATAGCATCCGCTCGGCGCGGATCGATTCCGGCGAGAGGGCGCTCGTCAGTTGTTACGGACAGAGAAATGAATTTTATGCGTTTAATTATCGCTTGCCCATTATTAGTTTTGCTATTGGTGTCTTCAACGTTCACTAAAGAGTGGCGCGGCATCATTCCTTTACGTTCAACACGTGCGGATGTTGAACGCCTTCTCGGTCCGCCCGAGCCAGGATCAAGCGGTGTTTATCGAACGGGGAGCGAAAGAATATCAGTCTCTTACGCAGAGGGACCGTGTGATTATGGCTGGCAAGTTCCCCCTGATACGGTCATCAGCTTTTCAGTTTACCCGAAGAATCCGTCAAAATTCGCTGATGTCAGGCTGGACGAGGGCAAGTATGAGAAGCGAAGGGATATTCACTTGGAGTCTACCTACTATTACATTAATAAAGAGGAAGGAATCAACTATACCGTAGAAGTTGGCGAGGGAGTGGTAACAGGTATCGAATACTTTCCATCGGCTAAAGATAATTATCTACGATGTCCGCTGGTGAAAGATTCAACTGGCGGGACAAAGGGTACTTCTAAGTTTGATGAGTATTTTGATGCTCCCGCTGATGAGAAAAAAAGGCTTGATAAGTTTGCTGGTTTTTTACTTCAAGACACGGCCACTCAAGGTTATGTTATGGTTTATGTTGGAAGACGCTCACGCCTTAATGATGCCCGGGTGATAGCCAGGCGTATCAAGAATCATCTGGTTAAGATGAGAGGATTAGACCCCGGGCAAATCGTAACGGTTGATGGAGGGCGCCGTGAGAGGGTGACGGTCGAGTTGTATCTGGTGCCACCAGGAGCTACGCCGCCATATTCTGAACCTACTCTCAAACCAGAGGAAGTACAGAGTATTGATCAGCGAGGAAAGAGGCGTCGAGGTCGTTATAAACCGTAACCCGCGCCTCGCAACTCATTCAACCCGACCGCTTGACACCAGGTTCTTCATCGTCGAGGAGCAGCTTTGTGGCTGGATGCTGCTCGCTCGCGGCGGATTGACTCGGGCGTCCGTGCTGCTCACCTGTTGAAACAGTGTAATTGTA
>JANOGZ010000004.1:0-3685 GCA_031406255.1 Pyrinomonadaceae bacterium
GATCACCGGTGTTATACGCGAGCGGTGTGTCAACTCCCGCAATGTTGCCAGCGGTAGTACCGGTGGGGCGTGGGTCCAGCCGCAAGTTCTGATCAGTGTCGCTGACCACGCGTATCCGGTCCGGAACAGGATTGAAGTCGAAACCAAATTCCGTCCCGGCCAGACCTGGACTGAATGGACCAGAGCCCACCTGTGTCGCCACGCCTGTTCTTCTGTTGATGATATACAAGCGATTGGTGCTGCCGAGCCCAAAAAGTTGCCCTGACGCGGGACGGAAATCAATGCCGAGGATTGATTCGCCCGACTGCAGGCCAGTAATGGTTATGCTACTCGTGATCGTCTCTGGTGTAGCGCTATCGAAAAATACGAGGGTGTTCGAAGTGGTGAGGCCGACCAGAGGCACGGCCTGCGTGACGGCGGGCCCCAACAACATCAGGGCCATCGCGAGCAGTGGCGCAGCCCAGAAACTGCGCGAGGTCAGGGGTGTTTTCATGATTCGTTATTCCTTTTGAAATTTAATGTTGGTTTCAACCGGTGCCAAACTGCAGGCAACGAGTATCAGTTTTCACGGTTCGGCGAGCTTTGGCTAACTCGCAGTGCGCTTCCACGAAGGCTCGTCAGAAGCAAAAAATACCAACAAGACTTGACCGTTGTCGCGAGTGCTTTGCGTCAACGCTGCAGCGAAACGAATTTCCTCTGCGTAAAAGTCGTTTAATACGGTACGGGCAAAACCGATTTACGGCGACGTGAGGCGCAGGACGTAAAGGTAGACATGCCCTTATTCATCCTACGCAGCGACGTTACGATATGGGTATTCACCGCCATCCACTGGGGAGCGAGGCAAGCGGCAGCGATCGGTTTATGAGAAAGCGCGGCATTATAGACCGCCCTCAGCCGTCTTGTAAATACCGGAATCGGTTTAAATTGGGATCGAAAATCGATTTGCGAAGCGTTGCGGGCGGACCGCTAACTCTCGTCCAGTACAAGCAGCGCGGTTTCGCCTCCCCCGGAAGACACATTACAGAGGGACGAAGACGATAACCGAACGAGCCCGCCCTCTGCTTTGTTGAGAAACAGAAAAGGATCGAAATCCACGATCATCCGCTCCCATTCGAGACCTGCCTCAAACGTCGGCATCAGCACCTTCTCGACCGGCACGCGCTCCTGCACGACATAAGAAGTTTCGAGCGCATGCGCGATCACCTGCTCCCACTGTGCAGGCGCTGTTTCAGCGCCGATCACCACCCCGTGCCCGCCGTAGTCATCATTGGGTTTAATCACCAGCCGCGCGCGTTCGCGCTGCAGAAGCTCGATCAGGTCATGCTCCGCGCCGCCGAAGGTTGTGCGCCCCTCGCGTATGCGACGCGTCCAGGGAATGTGAAGGCGTATACAGGCGATCTGCTCGGCGGTGAAGAGATGCTCATAGCGCGGGTCACTTAAGATGGCAAAGCCGGCTTTCTTGTGAGGTATCTTGACGCGAAATGAATTCGCCATACACACCCGGTGATCGGCATAGGCGCGCGCCAGCGGATGTGTCATATCGAACTTTTTCAGAAATTCATGGATGATGACCCGCTTGTACAGAATATCTATCCGGAACCCTCTGGCGGTAAGCGTGTGGCCATCGTATTCGAGTTCAGCGGGGTCGGCGATGATGGTCGGGCAGTTTTCCGATTCGAAATATTCTTCCAGGACTTCAAACTCGCTCTCGGTCGAGACGCCTTTCCAGTCCACAATGCAGATATGCGCTGGCTCCTCGTTCCCGCCCCATGCGCGATAGGTTTCAAGCAGGGCGCGAAGCAGGCGTTGATGCGGCCGGGGCCGCCAGTGAGGGAAACGCGCGAGAAACTCTTTCATGTGCGGCAAGTCGAATAAAATCTTCTCGAGCAGTATTTGATCGACGAGTCCGGCGGGGCTTTCCGCGTTATATTCGAGAAACTGAAAATTCGTGCGGGTCAGAAATGCGTCGAGGCGGCTGTTGACGCACAGCACGGGGTAGCCCGGATCGATCCGGGCCAGCATGGCTTCACCTTCTGTTAAATCCAGTTCTGCTAATAAAGCATCATCGCTGAGAGCACGCGCGGTGAGGGTTTCGAAAACCCCGGCCAGAGTCTCGGCCACCCTTATAACCTCCTCATATCTCACGCGGGGTAAAATAAAGGGTCGCAAAAAGGAACAGGTCGGGCGCGTTCCGTGGAGAAGCCCCAGTTTGCGTTGCTCCGCGCGGAGTTTCTCGAATAATGCGGGGCCGATCTCCGGATCGTTTGCGATGCGATCGTTTAGCCATGCTGCGGCAGGTTCGAGATAGTTTGCAGACATAAAGAAAACCTCCGCGCGAAATGACGATCCGAGCGCTCGTTCGGCGCCTCGAGCCAAGTCTCACATGACGCCGCTGGCTGTTTCCGCAACGACCAGATCAACAACATCTTCTAAGCGACCGCGGCGCGTGTGGGCCGCCCGCTGCCTGGCCGCGCCCGACCCTCGCTTAATCGTTTCGCGGACCAGTCCCGAGACTTCCTCCCACTCTCCGCTTTCTTCCAGCGTCGAGCGCAGAAAAGCGAGGAATTTTTCGATCATCTCCGCCGCCGGGAGAGCGCCTAGATTCGCGACATCGATTAAATCCATATCCAACCCGAAACGCGCCGCGCGCCACTTCGCGGCGCGCAAGAGTTCCGGCCGCGCCGCGATAAGAGGCTCACCGCGCATCGCCTGGTCGTAACAGGTGCGCGCCAGAGCGCGTACCAGTCCCGCGATCATGACGGCTTCATCGACCGTCAAGCATACATCCGCGACGCGAAACTCCAGCGTCTCGAAGCGTGCCGAAGGGCGTACGTCCCAGTAGATTTTCGTCGCGTCCGAGACGCTTCCAGTCGCCATCAGGGCCTCGACCAAGGCGTCGTACTCGGCACGCGAGGCGAACGTGTGGGGGGTCCCGGTCATCGGCCACCGACGCCAGATTTGAGTACGAAAACTCGCGTAACCGGTATCCTCCCCGAGCCAGAAGGGCGAGCTGGCTGATAGCGCCAGCATCGGCGCCAGCCACTCACGCGCGCGATTCATCACCTGAATCGCCGCCTCGCGATCTCGTATGCCGACGTGCACGTGGCAGCCGAAGATGAGATGCTCGCGCGCGAGCTGCGCGTAATCCTCGGCGATTCCCACATAGCGATCTTTCGGCGTCATGCGCTGATCCTCCCAGTGTGAGAAAGGATGCGTGGCCGCCGCCGCGATCCGGCTTCCATCGCGTTCGGCCGCACTGATAATTTCACGACGCAACCGCACCAGTTCGGCGCGCATATCTGCAAGCGTGTGACAGATGGGCGTGCCGATCTCGATCTGCGAGAGATAAAGCTCCGGCTGTACTTCTTCACCAACAGAAGCTTGCGCTTTCAGCAGGATGCTCGCGGCGCGCGAACGAAGCTCGCGCGTCTCGGGGTGAATGATTTGATACTCTTCTTCGACACCGATGGTGAACTCTTCCCTGTGGACTGACATGCGAGGTATATCCCTTCTTTTTCTATCTGGTAAGGAGCCAGTATACCCGCAGCATACCCGGAACAGCGAAGGCCACCGCTCAAATAGTGGCCTCGCGCTGTCTTAATGCCTCATCTGTGCTGGCGGCGGTTGCAAACAAAGCCTGCTCAACCTATTACCTTTACATAGCGACCCGAGCACAAAAGATTTC
>JANOGZ010000010.1:0-1154 GCA_031406255.1 Pyrinomonadaceae bacterium
TTTTACCTTATCCAACTGACAGTGAAGGATGCGAAAGGGCTGACTCATACCTCGACGCGTGATGTGCGTCCGCTCAAAGCCACAATCACCTTCACGACGAATCCCGCGGGACTACAGTTTACTTTGGATGACCAGCCCCGCGTCGCACCCCTTACTGCTGTGAGCGTGGTCGGTAACATCAGAAAACTGGGTGTGGCGACACCGCAGGTGCTCAATGCCGTGACCTACGACTTTCAATCGTGGTCTGATGGCGGGGCGGCAACACACGAGATCGCGACGCCAGCGAGCGATACGACCTACACGGCAAACTTCGTCGCGAGACCGACGGGCGCGCCCGTCACGCTGCAATTCGACTCGGCCAGCCACACCGCCTCCGAGGGAGACCGCAGCAAAACCATCACCGTCATCCGCACCGGTGATAACTCCGTCCCGGTCACGGTCGATTATCAAACAAGCGGTGGTACGGCGTCTCCGCGAACTGATTACACCACGGCGATCGGCACTCTCCGTTTCGCTGCCAATGAAACGTCGAAAGCCATTACCATCCTGCTGACCAATGATGACTTGCAGGATGGCAGCAAGACGGTCAATGTCAGTCTCACCAATGCTACCGGCGGGGCCGCCCTGGGAAGTCCGAGCGTGGCGACGCTGACGATGACAGATAATGATACGGCGAACGCCGCGACGAATCCGATGGATGAGGCGCAGTTTTTCGTCCGTCAGCACTACAATGACTTTCTCAATCGGCAGGGAGATACGGCGGGCGAAGCGTTCTGGACCGGTCAAATTGCTGTTTGCGGCACGGATGCGCGTTGTCTCGACGAAAAACGCGAGAACGTCTCGGCCGCCTTCTTCATCTCGATCGAGTTCCAGAACACGGGCTATCTGGTGTACCGCCTTGAGCGCGCGTCTTTCGGGCGGATGCCGACGTATGAGCCGTTTCTGCGCGATACGCGACGGATCAGCGAGGGCATCATCGTCGGCGTCGGCGACTGGGAAGCGCAGTTGGAGGCGAATAAGCGCACGTTTGCCGAGGAACTGGTGGGGCGGGATGAATTCCGGTCGCGTTACCCGGACACAGCTTCGGCGGCGGCTTTCGTCGACGCGTTGTTTGCGAACGCGGAAGTGAGTCCGAGCGAGTCGGAGAGACAGGC
>JANOGZ010000038.1:0-12361 GCA_031406255.1 Pyrinomonadaceae bacterium
ACACTATTTTGAGAAGTGCACGCGCGTGGACATTTTAACTATCGCATGCAGCCGAAAACATGAAAGTGACCGGTACGCTTAACCGCCCGACGCTGGAAAAGATGAATATCACGCTGACGGATAAGCAGCGGATGATGTGACGGGCGGCGCCGATCGAGGCGGCCGCATGCGATAGTTAAAATGTCCACGCGCGTGCACTTCTCAAAATAGTGTCCGCGCGTGGACATCTTCGCTTCGCCGAGCATCGAGAACCCTGACAGAGGAAGGAATCACGAATTTCGCGCGCGCGCGACAATCAAGCGCCCGCGCCTTGATTTCGTTCCAAAAGGTTCTGGACGATACGATAGCTCGCTTCCAGGGCTTCCGCTAGTTTCTCCGGTTGCGAGCCTCCGCCCTCTGCCATGTCGGGTTTGCCGCCGCCGCGACCGCCGACGATGGGCGCCAATTCTTTAATCACCTGTCCCGCCGGGATGCGCTTCAACAAGTCGCCGGAGGTGCGCACGATGAGCGACACTTTGCCGTCGCTGCTGCGACCAAGCACGACGACGCCGGAGCCGGTGCGCGCCAGCAGCGTATCTGAGAGGTGGCGCATCCCGGCAGCGTCAAGCCCGCTCGCCTCACGGGCAAGTACGCGCACGCCCGGAGCGACCTCACGCGCTTCAGTGCCGTTCGAGGCGGTCGCCCCACCCGCTGCGCTGGTCGCCAGTTTCAAACGCAATTCATCGGCCTCCCGACGCGCTTTCTTTATTTCTTCCTGTAATTTCTCAACCATCGCCGGTAGATCGCTGCGCGAAACGCGCAGTTCACCCGTTATTTGATCGACCAGTGCTTCCGTCTCCTGAAAGCGTGTGAAGGCGTCGGCTCCCGTGACGGCCTCGATCCGGCGCGTGCCCGAAGCAATGGATTCATCGCGCACGATCTTGAATAGACCGATATCGCCCGTGGCGCGAACATGTGTGCCGCCGCACAGCTCTTTAGAAAATCCGGGTACGGTCAGCACACGGACCTTCTCCGTATATTTTTCGCCGAACAGGGCCATCGCTCCCGCTTGCATCGCCTCATCGAGCGATAGAATGTCGGTCTGCACGGGCTCATTGCGTAGAATCTGGTAATTGACGAGCCGTTCGAGTTCCGCGATCTCGTCGCGCGTGAGCGGCTGAAAGTGCGTGAAATCGAAGCGGAGGCGGTTCGGCGCGACAAGCGAGCCGGCCTGTTTGACATGCGTGCCGAGAGCTTCACGCAACGCGGCGTGGAGCAGATGCGTCGCCGTGTGATTGCGTCGCGTGGCGTCGCGTTTCTCCGCGTCTACCTGTGCGGTCACCTGGTCACCCACCCGCAGCGTGCCGCGCTCGACCGTGACGCGGTGAACGACGAGACCGCTCGCTGGCGAAACCGTATCGTTGACGACGACGTGTTTGTCGCCATCGACGAGCGCGCCCGTGTCGCCGACCTGCCCGCCGGCTTCGGCATAAAACGGCGTCCGGTCGAGAACTACTTCCCCCTCGACACCTTCGCCCAGTTCACCCACTTCCTCTTCGCCATTGATCAGCGCCACGACGCGCGCGCCGTCCAGTCGGGTGCCTTCATAGCCCGTGAACTCGCTTCGTCCGATGCGTCCGGCGACGCTCTTATACACGGATTTGGTTTTGGTGTGCCCGGTCTCCTGCTCACGGGCACCCGCTTTTTGAATTTCGCGCAGCGCCGCGTCGAACGATTCGTTGAAGCTCGCTTCGTCAACTTGAAACCCGCGTTCTTCGAGACAGACGCGGATCAGGTCGCGCGGCGTGCCGAACGTATCATAGACGCGCGCCAGTTCTTTGTAGTCCGGCATCGAGCCATCCGCCGTTGTCGAGAAAAGAGCATCGAGCTTCTGAAGGCCGACACTGAGGGTTGAACCGAAGCGCCTCTCTTCGAGTTTGACCATTCGCTCGATGAATTCGCGCGCGGCTTCCAGTTCAGGGTAAGCGCCGCGCATCTGTTCGACGACGAAGTCAGTCATTTTGTGAAAGAACAGGTCGGTGAGGCCGAGCGCGTGGCGGCCATGATAGATGGCGCGGCGCATGATCTTTCGCAGCACATAATTGCGACCCTCGTTGCCCGGCAGGATGCTATCGGCGATGGAAAAGGCCGTGGCGCGCGCGTGATCGGTAATAACGCGCATGGCGAAGCCCTCCGGAGTTCCCGGTTCATAAGTTCTACCTGCCAGCCGTGCCGTAAAATCCACGATCGGGCGCAAGAGGTCTGTTTCGTAGTTGTCCTTTGCGCCCTGAAGAACTGCGGTCAAACGCTCAAGGCCGGCGCCGGTGTCAACAGAGGGCTTGGGCAGCGGAGTGAGCGTCCCGTCCCCGTGGCGCTCGTACTGCATAAAGACCAGATTCCAAATTTCCACAGTCGGGCTGCCGTCCATGTTGACGTACGCGGCGCGGTTCTTCTCGGGATCATGCGGGTCTTCGCCCGTGTAGTAATTGATCTCGGTGTTCGGCCCGCACGGTCCCGTGTCGCCCATCTGCCAGAAATTGTCCTTCTCGCCGAAACGAAGGATGCGCTCGCGCGCCACACCGGCCTCGACCCAAAGCTCCACCGACTCGTCATCAGTCTCGTAAACGGTGAACCAGAGGCGTTCGAGCGGAATCTGGTACAAGTTTAAAAGCAGGTCGAGCGCATAGCGGATGGCGTCGCGCTTGTAGTAATCGCCAAAGGAGAAATTGCCGAGCATCTCGAAGAAGGTGTGATGCGTGTTGTCACCGACATCATCCAGATCGTTGTGCTTCCCGCCCGCCCGCAGGCACTTCTGGGATGATGCGGCGCGCACATACTCGCGCTTTTCCGCTCCCGTAAAGACATCTTTAAACTGGTTCATGCCGGCGTTGGCGAACAGCAGCGTCGGATCATTGGCGGGAAGCAGGGGGCTGGAGCGCACGCGCGTGTGCCCCTGGCGCTCGAAATATTTCAGAAAAGTCTCGCGAATCTCGTTTCCGGTCATGGTCAAATGGGTTTTTCCCTGTCAGCGATTTTGTGTAAAAGTGTAGCACGCGGCGCGCGCGCAGACGAAGCGGGCTGTGGTCGCCCGTTTCAATCGCCGGAGCCGGTCGTCTCATCGGCGGCCATGTTCGACGCGGCGCGTACTTTATTGATCACCAGATCATAGGCGAAGCCGAGTCGCAAAAGATGGTCGAACAAACCTTTAACTTCGGCACGCGAGGTGGGACGGCCACGTAAGCGGAGGCGTTTTTCGATGGCGCGGTCGATGAGATTTTCTTCGGGCATTTCCGCAAAAACGAGGTCGAGCGCTTCATTCGCCGTCTCGTGTGAGACTTTCTTCAACCGGAGATCACGCGCCAGCCGACCGCGGCCGACGGCCTTCTGCCGGACACGATACGAAGCGAAGCCATAAGCGAAACGATCGTCGTTCAAATATTCGTACTCGCGCAGTTTCGCGAGCACGAGTTCGACCGTTTCCTCGTTCGTCCACTCTTTCTCGAGCAGGCGCTCGCGTAGCTCAGCGATCGAGCGCGGTTTGGCCGCCAGCAGCTTGACGGCGCGCTGAAACGTGCGCTCGCGCGCCTTTTCCGGATCGAGCGGGCGTGGTCTCTCGGCGGCGCTCGGCGACGCCTTCTGCGATGAATTTTTTTTCCAGCGGCGCATCGCACATTACTCTAACCCGAGCGTGAAGCGCGCCGCAAATACTATGAAAATTCCGATTTGCGGTAGCCGCTGGGCGGTTTATGATTACCCTTGATTAAGAGCAAAATACAAACGCGCGGGGCGGGAATTCAAGAATGGATGGCATCGCCGTTATCGACAAGCCTGCTGGATGGACCTCACACGATGTTGTGGCGCGCGTGCGTCGCCTTCTCGGCGAGCGTCGCGTCGGACACACCGGCACGCTCGATCCATTTGCGACCGGCGTACTGGTGGTGCTCATCGGACGGGCGACACGCCTCGCTCGATTCCTTTCCGGCGCGGATAAAGAATACGAAGCGGTGATCCGCCTCGGCTATGCCACCGATACGGTAGATGTGACCGGAACGCCCCGCTCCGCCCCCTCTGCGGGAGTCGGCCGCATGACATGGACCGAGGAACAAATTGAAGTCGCGCTCGAAAGCTTACGTGGCCCGATCGAGCAGATCCCGCCGATGTAATCGGCAAAGAAGGTGCGGGGGCGAAAACTTTATCAACTGGCGCGGCGCGGCGAAGAAATTGAGCGGGCGCCGGTCAGCGTCACTATCTATGAGTTTAAAACCGAACGGCACGACGGCGCGCTCCTGCGTCGCAACGAAGACGGGACGTGCGATCTGATGACGCACGTCGTCTGCTCGGCCGGGACATACGTACGCGTGCTGGCAGAGGTGGTTGGTGAGCGCCTCGGTGTGGGCGCGCATCTCGCGGCGCTGCGTCGCACGCGCGCCGGCGCCTTCCGCATCAAAGACGCGACGAGCCTGGATCAGCTCAAAGCCATGGCTGAAGCGGGTGCCGAGCAGGAAGTCATCCTTTCGCCGGAAGCAGCGCTCTCCGGCATGCCTTTCGTGCATCTAACCGAAACGGAGGCGCGGGCGGCGCGCCACGGGGCACCCGTCCGCGTCAGCGCTGAAACGGTCTGTCAATGGACGAACGGCGAGCACATAAAAATGCGGGATCAGCACGGAAGACTGGTCGCCATCGGGGCCTATGAGGCCGCAGAGCAGTATTTGCGTCCGCGTATCCTTCTCCTGACGGAGGAAAAATAAGCATTGCCTCTCTTCCCGAAGGGCTGTGTTATACTTGGGTCAGCGATGAGGGGGCGCGAAAGTTCAGTTCGCCTCCGGAAAAAGCGAACTGTCTCGCCCCCGTGAGTTGAAAATCAAAGACCAGTAGAGGATTGGAAAAGTTTCGACGGCGTAGCGGAACGCTTCCGCGCGAGCGTGCGGCATATACTCATCGAAGCTGATCCTGAGACGAGCGACTTGCAAGCGGCTCCCTTTAATCGGGAGAGCGCCATGCGAAATCGCAACTACAAGGGCGTGATATCCCCCACGCCGTCCACGCGCGCGAAGCCGGCAAGAGGTACGTAACAAGGCTATGCAACAGCAGGATGGCAACAATCAATTCAATATCAGCGAGCGGCTTGAAAGTTTGCGCCGCGAACATGAGGCATTACAGTGGGAAGGAACTTTCCGCGACTATTTTGAATTGGTCGCGCAGAACCCGCGCCTGGCAGAGCTTTCGCATGCACGCCTCAACGACATGATTCACGCCGCGGGCGTCGATAAACTCAACGAGGGGACGCGCGACGAAATCGGGCATTACAAATTCTTCGCGCCGGAATTGTACGGCATTGAAGAGCCGATCGCGCGCATCGTCGAATATTTCAAGAGTGCCGCGCAACGTCTTGAAGTGCGCAAGCGTATCCTTCTCTTGATGGGCCCGGTCGGGGGCGGCAAGTCGACGATTGTGACGATGCTGAAGCGCGGACTTGAGGAGTGGACGCGCATCGATGCCGGGGCGGTCTACGCGATTAAAGACTGCCCGATGCACGAGGAGCCGCTCCATCTGATTCCGCATGAGCTGCGACCCGAAATCGAGAAGCACTACGGCATCTACATCGAGGGCGACCTGTGCCCGCAGTGTCGCTATGCTCTGGAACATTCCTACGGCGGCCGCCACGAAGACGTCCGCGTCCATCGCATCCTGTTCTCGGAGAAAAACCGCGTCGGGATCGGCACCTTCGCTCCTTCCGATCCGAAATCACAAGATATAACCGAACTGACCGGCTCGATTGATCTCTCGACCATTGGCGAAGTCGGCGTCGAATCCGACCCGCGCGCCTATCGCTTCGATGGCGAGCTCAACATCGCCAATCGTGGCGTGATGGAATTCGTCGAGATGCTCAAGGTTGATGAGAAGTTTCTCTACAGCCTGCTCACGCTTTCACAGGAACAGAACATCAAAACGGGACGCTTCGCGATGATTTACGCCGACGAAGTGATCCTCTCGCACACCAACGAAAACGAGTATGTGTCCTTTGCCGGCAATCGCAAGTCGGAGGCCTTACAGGACCGCATCATCCTCGTGCGCGTGCCTTACAACCTGCGCATCTCGCAGGAGGAGCGAATCTACGACAAGCTCCTGAAGCAGTCGGAAGTCCTGCGCAACGTCCACATCGCGCCGAACACTTTGAAGGTGGCGGCCATGTTTGCCGTGATGACGCGGCTCGAAGAACCGAAGCGGGCGAGCGTCGACATCGTCAAGAAAATGAAGCTCTACGATGGTGAAGATGTCGATGGCTACAAATCGAAGGACGTGCGCGAACTCAAAGAGGAAGCCATCCGCGAGGGGATGGATGGCATCAGCCCGCGCTACATCATCAACCGCCTGTCGAGCGCGCTCGTGCGCGACGGCGTCACCTGCATCAATCCGATTGACGCCCTGCGGACGATCAAAAGCGGTTTTGAACAACATACCGGCATCAACGCCGAACAACGCGAACGCTACTTGAATTTGATCTCGGCGGCGCGCAAAGAATATGACGAGATGGCGAAGATCGAGGTGCAGCGCGCCTTCGTCTACTCGTTTGAAGAGATGGCGCGCACGATGTGCAATAATTATCTCGATAACGTCGAAGCATATTGCAATAAAGAACGGATCAAAGATCCGATCACCGAAGAGGAGATGGAGCCGGATGAATCGTTGATGCGCTCCATCGAGGAGCAGATCGGAGTTTCGGAAAACGCTAAAAACACCTTCCGGCAGGAGATCCTGATACGCATTTCGTCGTATGCGCGGAAGGGAAAACCGTTCGAATACACTTCGCACGAGCGGCTCAAAGAGGCGATTGAAAAGAAGATTTTCGCCGATTTGAAGGACGTCGTGAAAATCACGACGTCGGTGAAGACACCCGACCCCGACCAGTTGCGCCGTATCAACGAGGTGGTGGATCGCCTGGTTAAAGATGGCGGCTACTGCCCGGTCTGCGCCAACGAACTCTTAACCTACGTCGGCACGCTGCTCTCGCGTTAGGGCGCGCGGGCGGC
Organism: Pyrinomonadaceae bacterium; assembly: GCA_031406255.1. GTDB lineage: Bacteria > Acidobacteriota > Blastocatellia > Pyrinomonadales > Pyrinomonadaceae > JANOGZ01. Next base: position 7,011 of record JANOGZ010000038.1, read on the forward strand.
CCGGCCCGGCATCAGTCAGGCACAGTAGGTGGCTCGGCAATACGCCCGCGCTTTTCGAACAGGAAAGGTGCGGGCGTTAATTAGTTGATGGAAGATCTTATCTCGAAGCACCGAGAATATCGTAGAGGATCGGCACTATGAAGAAACGCTACCTGATCGCCGGCGCATACGGGTTGGCCGGTGTGGCGCTGGCGGCGAAACTCCGCCGCCGCCCGCGCGATGTCGACTGGGAGGAGCACGCCGGGAAGCTGCATCATGCCGACCGCTCGCGCTTCGTCGAGATCGAAGGCGTGCGCGTGCACTATCAGGAAGCGGGACCGGGCGCGGGAGAAAAAGCGCCGGCGGTGCTATTGATACATGGTTTCAGCGCCTCGACGCTGGTGTGGAGCGATGTGTTGCTGCCGATCGCCGCGGCCGGTTTCCGCGTGATCGCGCCCGACCTCATCGGTTACGGTTTCTCCGGAAAGCCGCGGGACGGCCGCTACACGATCGAAGCGCAGGCGCGCATGATCGTCGGCTTACTGGATGAACTGAAGATCGAGCGCGCGGCGCTGGTCGGAAGTTCATACGGCGGGGCGGTGGCCGCCGTCTGTGCGCTCGACTACACGGAGCGCGTTGAGCGACTCGTGCTGGTGGGCGCCGTGTCCAATGATGAAGTGAAACGTCAGACTCTTTTACGGCTGGCGGCCTCGCCGGTGATGGGGGATTTGATCTCTCCGCTGCTGATCGGTTCGCACCGACTGATGCGCTGGCGCATGAAACAGGTTTACGCCGAGAATAACGCGCGCCTCTTCGATGACGGACGCATGACGGCCCATCACCTCCCATTGCGCGCCGCCAACACGCAGCGCGCGATGCTGCGCACGCTCCGCCGGTGGAACGCCGGTCGCATCTCCGCCGAAGCAGAACGCATCACGCAGCCGACCCTGCTCATCTGGGGCGAGCGTGATCGTGATATTCCTTTGCGTCATGGCGAACATCTTCACGCCAGGATGCCGAATGCGCGTCTGATCGTGTTTCGCGATTGCGGCCACTTGCCGCCGGAAGAGCGACCGGACGAGTTCGCCGGGTTGGTTATCGGATTTTGCAATAGCATGAAAGTTACAACCGCGCCGAGAGGGATGGCCGCCGCACCGGAACGCGCTTGAGGAGGTTCGAACAGCATGTCCATACAGCGCAATGATTGGTCTTTGCAACGCAAAGGCATTATTGATCAGGAGCGCCACAAGGAGCGCGTTAAAGAGGCCATCAGGAAGAACCTCGGTTCGATCGTCTCGAACGAGGCGATCATCCTTTCCGACGGAAAGCGCACCGTCAAGGTGCCGATCCGCTCGCTCGACGAGTATAAATTCCGCTTCGATCATCGCAAACGCAAGCACGTCGGACAGGGCGATGGAAAGACTAAAGTCGGCGATGTCGTCGCGCGCGAGAATCAGCCCGGCCAGGGGCAGGGGAAAGGCCCGGCGGGACAGGAAGCGGGCGGCGAATACTATGAAGCCGAAGTCAATATCGACGAACTCGCCGCGCTCATCTTTGAAGACTTGAGCCTTCCTTTTCTTGAAGAGAAGGCCAAGAAGGCCGTCCCCGCCAAACAGACGCGCTTTAATGAGATTCGCCGGACCGGCGTGATGTCGAACCTCGATAAGCGGCGCATGATTCTGGAAAACATCAAGCGCAACGCGCGCGAAGCGCGTCCGGCGCGCTTCGGCAACGTCAAGAAAGAAGACCTGCGGTTTAAGACCTGGGAAGAAGATAACAGATACGAATCAAACGCCGTCGTGATCGCGATGATGGATGTCTCGGGGTCGATGGGCGAGTTCAAAAAATATATCGCGCGCTCATTCTACTTCTGGATGGTGCGGTTCCTGCGCACAAAATACGATAATGTTGATATCGTTTTCATCTCGCATCACACGGAAGCCAAAGAAGTCTCCGAGGAGCAGTTCTTCACGCAGGGCGAATCGGGCGGGACGGTCGTGTCCTCAGCCTATCAACTCGCGCTTGAGATTATCAAGCAGCGCTTCACTCCGAGTGACTGGAACGTCTATCCGTTTCACTTCTCCGACGGCGACAACTACTACTCCGATAATGAGGAGGCCGTGCGTCTGGCCGATGAACTGATTGCTACCTGCAATCTCTTCGGCTATGGCGAGATCGGCGAAGAGGGGACTTCCGGTTACAGGCGCTCATCCGGCGCGCTGCTCTCAATCTTCAATGACCGGTTGAAGCGTAAGGGAAGATTCGTCGGCGTCAGAATCGATGATAAAGAAGACGTCTATCCGGCCCTCAAGCAATTCTTCGGACGCCGTGGTGTGGAGGCTTAAAAGAGGCTTTGCCTGTTTTTATCTCCCACCGCCAAAAACGCGGACGCGGTGCGCGATGCGGTGAAAAAACTCCGCAGTCAAGCCGCTGAAGCGAAAACCTCATCGCCGTAATAGCTGCTTCAGGCGATCCGTCTGAAAAGAGTTTTGCGCTTCCCGTCCGGCGCCTTGACCGGTCGCTCAAAGCCTTGCGGCGCGACCGACGTTGAGAGGACAATAGGAGTATGCCCGATCGTGAACTAAAAGACCTCGAAAAAACTCTCGAACGGATTTGGGAAATCGCTCTCCGCTTCGGTCTCGATCCCTTCCCGACGCGCTTCGAAATGGTGCCGGCGACGGTGATGTACGAGATCGGCTCCTACGCGCTACCGGGAAGATATTCTCACTGGACTTTCGGCAAAGCCTATCATCGGATGAAGACGATGTACGACTTCGGGCTGTCGAAGATTTACGAAGTGGTCATCAACACGAATCCGTCCTATGGCTTCCTGCTCGAAACCAACAGCCCCGTGCAAAACAAGCTGGTGATGGCGCATGTGCTGGGCCATGTCGACTTCTTCAAACATAATTTTTACTTCTCGAAAACTAATCGCCGCATGGTCGAAAGCGTCTCCACCCATGCCGGACGCATGGCGGAGTATGAGTTCAAATACGGGCGCAAAACCGTCGAAAAGTTTTTAGACGCCGTGCTTTCAATCGAAGAGCATATTGACCCTAATTTCTTTATCCGGCGTGAGCGCCCGCCGAGCGTTGACGGAGAGCGGCGCGCCGCGCCGCGCGAGGGCCGCTACGATGATCTGTGGAAACTCGGCGAGAAAGAAACGCCGAAGGCAGCGGTCCCGGACGAGCTGCCGCGCGGCGAGCGTGTGCCGGAAAAAGATATCGTCTACTACATCATGCGCAATTCGCCCACGCTCGAAGAATGGCAGCGCGATGCGATGGCGATGATCCATGAGGAGATGGAATACTTCGTGCCGCAGATGCAGACCAAGACGATGAATGAGGGTTGGGCGTGTGCCACGGGCGATTCACTGCTGCTAACCGAGAAAGGGTTCGTGCGCTTCGAGCAACTATATGAAGCGGCGCGCAAAATCCGCGTCGCCGGAGGAGGTGGCGGAGAAACCTACTCGATCACTGACTTTCACAAAGAAGATAGAGTGCCCACCGTGCGCGTCCGAACACGACGCGGGTTGACGCTCGAAGGGGCGCATCAGCATCGCGTTCTGCTGGGGGATGGAACCTGGGCGTGCCTTAAAGACATCAAGCCCGGAGACAGCCTCTCGATCGAGAGGGGCACCAACGTCTGGCCGCAGCATAAACAACGAATCGACTTCGTAGCATCACAGCCTGACGTCACACTTCATGACATTGCCGCTCTTGCCGGAGTGTCTCTATGGACCGTGCTGCGCCATATGAAGGGGCGCGCTACGCGCAACGGCGCGAGCATCGGCGCGGCGCTGAAACGTACCTCTTATCAGCAGGGAAAAATAGGAAAAGTGCTGGCGACGCGCAACACTCTGCGCACACCTCCCGTGCTTGATGAGGAGTTCGCCGGGCTGCTCGGCTATTTCGTCGGCGACGGCAATCGAACAAAATCAGGCGTCTGTCTTACTTGTGGTGATGAAGATTACGCGAGGGCGCTGGCTGAAAAGATCCTTCATGTATGGGGCCTTCGCGCGATCACTTACTGGGATGCGACGGAGGGCGGAGGACGCTGGCGCATCATCGTGCATTCGCGCGAACTTTTGCGGTTGATCAATTGTTTAGGGATCAGACTTCAGGACAAAGCGCGAGATAAAAAAATACCGCCGTCGATTTTGCGTTCGCCGAAGACGGTTATGTCCGCGTTCCTTCGCGGGTATTTCGACGCCGATGCTTACGCCGGAAAAGAAGGTATTCGACTGTCATCCTCAAGTGACGAACTGATTCGCACTATTCAGATCGTTTTGCTTAACTACGGCATCCTCTCGACGCAGCGACAGCACCTCCACGACATTAAGCAGCTGGAAATCACCGGTGCCTCTGCCGCCCTTTTTCTGGAAGAGATCGGATTCGGCCTTGAAAGAAAGCAACGGGCTCTCAGTCAGTATGTTGACAGCCGTCGCTGGTTCAAGAAAGAAGATACGACAGATGAAGTCGTTGCCATCGAGCATGGCTGCGCGGACGTTTTCGATATCACGGTAGACGCAAAACATTCTTATGTCGCCAATGGGTTCGCCAATCACAATTCGTTCTGGCATGCGCGCATTATGCGTGAACTTGATCTGACGGACACCGAGTTGATCGAGTTCGCCGATCTGCATTCCAGCGTCGTCTCGCCGCACAAGGGACAGTTGAACCCTTATTATCTGGGCTACAAAATTTTCGAGGACATCGAGCGTCGCTGGAATAATCCTTCCGAAGAAGAGGGCGAAAAATTCGGGCGGCGCGGCGGCGAGGGTCGCGAGAAAATATTTGAAGTGCGCGAGCTCGATAATGACGTCTCTTTCCTGCGCAACTATCTGACTGAAGAACTGTGCGAAGAGCTCGACCTGTTCGTTTACGAGTTGGTGGAGGAGGAAGAGTGGACGGTCACCGAGAAGCGCTGGGAGCGGGTGCGCGACCAGCTCGTCTCTAACATGACCAACTTCGGATTCCCCTACATGGTAGTCGCCGACGGCGATTACAACCGCAATCGCGAGCTTTACTTGAAACATCTGTACGAGGGGGCGGAACTCGACGGCGGCTACGCGCGCAAAGTGCTCGAATACGTCTACGCGCTGTGGGGCCGCCCCGTTCATCTCGAAACGATCGTCGAAGATGAGCGCGTCGTGATGCACTATGATGGCGAAGACCATGATGAGGATTGACCAACTGAGCGCACGGGAGAAGCTTCTCTCCGCGCGATCACGGATTCATTCTCCAGAGGTGGAAGTTCAGGATGCCGGCGAACGTCACCCACAGTAAATAGGGCAGTAGAAGCGCGGCGGCCAGCGAGTTCACACGCCAGAAGGAGAGCACGGTCGCCAGGATCGCGCACCACAGCAGCGT